>JADGED010000016.1:0-248 GCA_016744555.1 Desulfuromonadaceae bacterium | reverse complement strand
CATTGCGCCTTGCCGAGAACATGGTTCGGATCGAAATCCCCGACGGCGACAGTAAGCTGTTTTCAGCCAACCACGCTTGTATTGATTGCGGCCTATCCTATCCCGAAGTATCGCCACGGATGTTTTCGTTTAACAATCCCCACGGTGCTTGTCCAGATTGTAGCGGCCTCGGCACTAGAATGTATTTTGACAAGGAACAAGTGGTTCCTAATCCAGAATTTTCCTTGCGTGACGGTGCAATCCTCCCG
>JADGED010000169.1 GCA_016744555.1 Desulfuromonadaceae bacterium | reverse complement strand
GATGCTCGGCAATGAAGTTATTGAACTTATCGATGTCGGTGTCGCTGGAATTCACCGGCTACTAGCACAGCAGGAGTTACTCCAACAAGCTGCCGTATTGATCGTGATTGCCGGCATGGAAGGGGCATTGCCGTCAGTAGTCGGTGGTTTAGTTGCCAAACCGGTAATTGCCGTGCCGACCTCGGTTGGCTATGGGGCATCATTTAATGGCGTTGCAGCCCTCCTAGGCATGCTTAACTCTTGCGCCAGCGGCGTAACGGTAGTAAACATCGACAACGGTTTTGGTGCTGCATTTGCAGCCAATCGGATTAATAGAAGATAGGGGCAAGGTAAAAGGATCAAGGAGCAAGGAGCAAGGAGCAAGGTAAAGAATCTTGAACTACCTTTTTCCTTAAACCTTGACCCTTGATCCTGTCTTCTCAAAAAGGTTCTCTATGAAAACTCTTTATCTCGATACATTTTCTGGCATTTCTGGCGACATGATGTTGGGGCTTCTCATCGACCTTGGGCTCGAGCTACAGCAACTGGAACAGGAGCTGGCTAAACTACCGATTTCTGGCTATCACCTGAGAGTAAACCGGGAGCAACGGCACGGAATCGAAGGCTGCAGAGTGCAGGTTGATTGTGATGAAACTCACCACCATCGCAGCTGGAACACTATCGACACCATGCTGGATAACAGCGAATTAGATCCAACCGTTAAAGCAACAGCCAGAAACTTTTTCCTTCGCCTCGGCAAAGCTGAAGCCAAGGTGCATGGTATCGACATAAACAAAGTCCATTTCCACGAAGTAGGGGCCGTCGATGCGATTGTTGATCTTGTCGGTACCGCTATCGGCCTTCACCTTCTTGAAATCGACACCGTGCGCTGCTCACCGTTGCCATTATCCCGGGGGATGGCTCAATGTGCCCACGGGGCGCTACCGCTGCCGGCGCCAGCAACTTTGGAGATTCTCCACGGTAAACCGGTTTATGATAGCAACAATAGCAAAGAGTTGGTCACTCCTACTGGAGCCACAATTGTTGCTGAACTCGCCGAGTTTGGTTCTTTGTCAACCCAAAACCTTGGAACTAGTGGTTACGGTGTCGGTGGCTGGGAGTTGAATGACCGCCCCAATCTGCTTCGCGGCATACTTTACGAAACAGTTGCTACAACAACTGCCAATGAACAGGTACAGTTACTAGAATCACACATCGACGACAGCACGCCGGAGCAGCTAGGGAACTTACTGGAACAATTATTGGTTGCCGGAGCTCTTGATGCTGGCTATGTCCCTCTGCAAATGAAAAAAAACCGTCCCGGCAGTCTGCTCAAAGTAGTCTGCCGCCCGGATCAAGCTACCGAGTTGGCAAATCTGATCATGCATGAAAGTAGCGCCATCGGTGTACGCAGCAGCGGTTGTGACCGTTACAGCCTTAAGCGCCACAACGAAACCGTCACCACCAAACTGGGAGCAGCCAGAGTAAAATTAATTTTTAACGGAGAACAATTTTTACGTCTAACCCCAGAATACGAAGATTGCCGCACGCTGGCACAACAAAGCGGTCTACCGTTGCAACAAGTTTACCGCCTAGTAGAAATCGCAGCCTATGAACAACTAGACCTAGGAGCAGAAGAATGACCAAGCAGTGTCCATTTAGAGGTTTCAATTATCGCAAGCTTGTATTGTTTCTATCGAGCAATGGTGGGCTAGGTTACGCCCCAATTGCACCGGGGACATTTGGCACCTTAGCCGGTATTCCGGCATTTTATTATCTTTCCAATTTTTCTTGGCCGCTACAATTTATTACCCTGATTGCCATCATCTTTTTAAGCATCTGGGCTTGCGATTTTGCCGGCGATTATTACCAAGAGGCCGATGATGGCCGTATCGTTATTGATGAACTGGCAGGCTACTTAGTCACCACCGCCTTCCTCCCCTTCTCGTGGCCAGCGGCAATCTTAGGTTTTATCTTCTTTCGCATTTTTGACATTATCAAACCGCCACCAGCTAATTGGTTTGATCGCGAGATGAAAAATGGTCTCGGGGTAACTTTAGACGACATTATGGCGGGGGTTTATGCTGCCATTGCTTTGCGCATTTGTCTGGGAATATTTTGGTTGGGTTGGGGCTGATAATCAGGTAAAGAGATAAACTTTTCATCCCCAAGTGACGATAAAGATCTTTACAGAAGCCAGAAAACCATTTCCCCTTGGCGTTTAAGCTAATTATGTTATCTTAGGCGCCAATAAGGACCCCTTGCATGACGGAAGTAACAACTATGGTAGAAATTTATTCAGACGGTGCCTGTTCTGGCAACCCCGGGCCGGGTGGCTACGGGACTATTCTCCGTTATGGCAGCAATGAAAAAGAGTTATCTGGCTATGCCGCTGAGACAACCAATAACCGGATGGAAATGTTGGGGGCAATTGCTGGGCTTGAAGCGCTAAAACACCCTTGTCAAGTGCGCTTGACCACCGACTCTCAATATTTGGTTAAGGGGATGACTGAGTGGATTACTGGCTGGCAGCGCAAAGGCTGGAAAAATTCCAAAAAGGAAGAAGTTGCCAATCGAGATCTATGGGAACGATTGCTTGCTCTTGCTAACACCCATCAAGTTAATTGGGTCTGGGTAAAAGGGCATGCAGGTCACGAAGAAAATGAACGTTGCGATGAATTAGCCCGCATGGAAATTGTCAATGCCCCTAGTCAATCGAGCTAAAGGAAGTCAACATGACAACAACTGAACAAATTGATCAGTTTCTTGCCGTCCCCATATTCGCAATTATTGGAGCCTCAACTAAGCGGCATAAATTTGGCAACAAGGTTTTGCGTTGTTACCACAGTCATGGCCGCACAGTAATTCCAGTACACCCGCAAGAAAAACAAATAGAAGGGGCAGACTGTGTCGCCTCTATTGCTGATTTACCTGACACCGTCGACAGCATTTCCATCATTACCCCCCCTCAAATCACCGAAGAGATAGTTAAACAGGTGGTTACAAAGGGGATCACTAATGTATGGATGCAACCTGGAGCCGAAAGCGCAGCAGCAATCGAATACTGTAAATCTAACAACTTAAACATTATCGCCGATGGCAGTTGCTTGTTGGTAGTGCTGCCAAACAAATAGTAACCTGGAAGATAATATTTAACCCAAACTGCACCCTTTAAATGCAAACAGGTTAACAACTGATGAGTATGTTTCACGATTTTGAATCGATCACCAAAAGCATGGGAGAATTGCCACCATCACCAATTGTGGCAACCAAACTGCTAGAGCTATTACGCAAACCGGACCTTAAAGTTAAGGAACTGGCTAATGCCGTATCGCTTGATCCGGTAATTGCTGCTCGCCTGCTGCGAATAGCTAACTCGGTTTTTTATCAGCAGATGAAACAGGTTGGTACCGTTGATCGCGCCATAATCGTCGTTGGTGAAAATGTGCTTAAAAATCTGGCACTGGAATACAGCCTGCGCTCTACCAGTAAAACGTACGGCATAATGGAGCGTAAACTCTGGGAAAACTCAATTGGTTGCGCCGTTGCCTGCCGCATGCTAACTGACCGCTTGATCGATTTTGACAAAGACGAAGCCTTTCTGGCAGGGCTACAGCATCACATTGGCAAAGTGGTGATGATAAACCGGGACAAACAACTCTATCAGCAAGTATTACAATTTGTTGACGAAGGTAAAGGCGAGCTCATAGATGTTGAACGCGGCTTATTTGCCTATTCGCACGAGATCGTTGGTGCCGCCCTACTTGACCACTGGAACTACCCAAAAACTATCGTTGAAGCGACCTTGCATCATCGAGACTATGAAGAGACATGCAAGGATAATAAAGAGGTTTTCACCTTGTGTGCCATCATTAGTATCGCTGGTGAGTTTTGTCGCCATTTTGGCATTGGCTATAACGAAGAGGTAGAAACCAACTTAAGCCTGTGCCGGGGTGCCCTCGCTTTGGAAGCAAATCCAATGGTTATTGATGAGCTACAAGAAAGTTTTTATGAAGAATTCATCAGGGAACGTAAACTGCTACTTGCGTGATCACTACAAAACCTTTTTAACAGATTAAGAAGGATATAATTACCACTAGGGCAAATACTACTGTAAAACTGCAACCTGCTGCCACTTGCCCATAAACATACAACCTTGATGGACAGATAGAACCAGATCCTGTAATGGTACGCCACTCCATCATCCAACTAAACAAAAATAACGGGATTAATAAGATATGGGTTTACTAGGAAAAATTTTTGGTGGTGGTAGTAGCATAGCAAAGCTACGCAAAGCTGTTGCCCAACAACGCTACGCCGATGCGAGCCTGGTTGCCGAGGAATTATCCCAGCAACAGCTGCCAGCAGACGAAATTGCTGAAATTGAGATTCTACGGGCAACCGCAGGCGATAGCCTGGCTCAGCTTAACCTCGACGAAGCTTTAGGCTTGCGCCGTATTGGCAACCTTGAACTTGCCGATGAGCACTTAGAGTTAGCCCAACAACAGGTATGCAGTGCAGACCTGCGTGAAGAGATAGAGAGGGTTATTGCAGCAAAGCCGCTTGAAGGGGAAATTAGTCCGGCAGAAGACTCCCTACCTAATTGTTCAAATTGTACACCCACGGCAACCCCGCTTGCCCCTGAAGCAGCAAATACTGATGATGCCGACACCCAAATGGAATTAATCTTAACCTCTTACCCGCCGTCACTTGCGGTGCGTTATAGCGCTAAATCGGAGACATTCAAGACCGCAGTTTTATTGACTCATGCCGGCATGGATGACCAAGCACTTCCAATTTGGGAACAGTTGGATAAGGGGGAACATGACGACCTCTATTGGTTTGAATACGGAGCTTTATTAGGTCGCCAAGGAGATCTAGCTACAGCTCAAACTGCTTTCGAAACGGCGCTAGAGCTAAATCCTAAATTCCTCTTGGCCGTAGAAGCACTAACCTCTATTTTCATGGCGAACAACGATTATCAGCAAGCGCAACAGCTTCTGCAACAAATTCTTGATCAAGATGGCAATGAAGCCTTTTGTCATGCCCAACTCACCCTAATAAATCTACATTTACAAGATTATCCAACCGCTGCAAACCACGCCCGTCAAGCTCTGGCAGCAGGAAATACCGAAACCGGGTTTATCCTCTTAGCAGCAGTAGTGCTGGAACGTACTGGCGCTCTCGAAGAGACTGAGCAAGTACTAAAAATGGTTCCGGCATCACAATGTACCGGTAGTACCAGTTTACCTTTGGCCGAATTCTGGCTTCGCCACAAACAACATCTACCAGAAATTCTCGATACCTTTAATGCCGCTTGCCGAGAAGAACCGGACAATCCAGAATGGCAATTACGCGTTGCACAAACCTATCTTGCCAGAAACTGGAAAAAAGATGGGCTTAAGTTGCTACGTAAAGTTGTCTCTGACCCACGCTTGGAACCGGAGCATGCAAAAG
>JADGED010000168.1:819-5537 GCA_016744555.1 Desulfuromonadaceae bacterium | reverse complement strand
ATCCACGGCAGTGGCAGGACCGATACGTAGTTATCGCCCGGCTGGCGTGGGTCGGCCTGCAAGTAGTAAACACAATGATTCAATATTGCCCCTGCCTGCAGCATAACCAGTTTTGGTTTAGCAGTTGTACCAGAGGTAGGACACAAGATTGCGGTGTCAGTCCCGCATCCAGCAGCAATCATCTGGCTGTAAGCCTCTGGATTGTCTGCGTGGATAGCAGCTCCTTTTTGCTTTAACTGTTCGAGACTCAGTAGGCGTGGATCGTCGTATTTACGCATTCCCCGTGGATCACTGTAAACGATGTGTTCAACACAAGGGCACTGCTCGGTAATTTCGAGAACCTTATCGACCTGCTCTTCATCTTCGGCAATAATTACCCTGGCACCAGCATAATTGATCAGGTGGGCAACCTCTTCGTTAAGGGAGTCTTGATAGATACCAAAAATCATCCCCCCAACAGCATGGACACCGATCTCCCCGGCAACCCATTCGGGGCGATTGTCACCTATCAGGCCAACAGCATCGCCTCTACCAAGACCAATTTCCCGTAAACCAAGGGCAATATCACGCACCAGTTGCTGGTAATCGCCCCAGGTTAACTCCTCCCAGACACCAAAGGTCTTCTCCCGCATGGCAATTTCGGCAGGCCACTTTTCAGCATTGTAGGCGAGCAGTTTGGGGAAAGTATCGTAGATGGATACATCGGGATGGGCGCAACTCATTGAGCTACCTCCTGCGCGACAGCATCGGCATCGAGATCTTCGTCGCCAAGGTAAGCTTTTTTAACATGGGGGTTAGCCATGATCTCATCAGGAAGGCCAATAGCAATCTGCTTACCAAAATCGAGCACCATCACTCGATGGGAAAGATCCATAACTACGCCCATATCGTGCTCTATCATCACCACCGTCATCCCCCACTCTTCGTTCAGGTCGATGATGTAGCGAGCCATATCCTCTTTTTCTTCGTGATTCATCCCCGCCATTGGCTCATCGAGAAGAATCAAGTCTGGCTTCAGAGCAACTGCGCGAGCCAGTTCCACTCGTTTACGTAAACCATATGAAAGCGTTCCAGCTTGGGCTTTGCGGATATGGGTAATTTCTAAAAAATCAATAATTTCTTCAACATAACGACGATGCTCAAGTTCTTCCCGCCGCGCACCGGTAAACCAGTGTATTCCACCAGTCAAAAAATTATTTTTCAAAAGATGATGGCGCCCTACCATTATGTTGTCAAGTACCGACATATGGTTAAACAGAGCCAAATTTTGGAAGGTACGACCAATGCCAAGGGCACAGCGCTGATTAGGTTTTAACTTGGTAATCTCTTCACCACGAAAGTGAATCCCACCAAGCTGTGGGTGGTAACGCCCTGAAACACAATTGAGCATTGAGGTTTTACCAGCACCATTTGGACCTATAATAGAAAAAAGCTCGCCAGAATTGACTTCAAAACTAACATTCTTAAGGGCCTGAATACCGCCAAAAGAGAGGGAGATATCCTCAATCTGCAAGAGAGGTTGTGTCGAACTCATATAGTCTTATCCTGAAACATCGAAATAAACGGCCACAATACCCAGACATTTACTTTAATAAGGGTAAAAAAGATTGGCCATATTATCAGTGTTTCAGCATCGCAGCAAGACTTTTATAACGATGTTTTGTATATCCCAGCGTTACCGTGGCTGAAGGCAACAAAAAACGTTTTTACAGGGATTTAGGAGGGCTAAACAGACAACTACACAATATATTTTTAAGTCAAAAGACCACAGTCATCCTAACTTAACTTTAGTAAGACTAAAAATTTTCATAAAATTCACCGTACGCTAGGTGTACAATCAAACACTTCTTCAAAAGCCAACTAAAGCAAGCCACGATTTGCCATTTCAATTGCACGCTTTACCCCGCGCGCCTTATTCAGAGTTTCCTGATACTCCATCTCAGGATCACTATCGGCAACAATCCCTGCTCCAGCCTGAAGATAAAATCGGTCTTTCTCAATTTGCAAGGTACGAATTGCAATAGCCAAATCCATATTGCCGCTAAAAGAGAAGTAACCAACCGCACCGCCATAGACTTCGCGACGTACCGGCTCCATCTCTTCAATTATTTCCATTGCCCTTATCTTAGGTGACCCAGACAACGTTCCAGCAGGAAATGCGGCCCTAAAAACATCAAAGCTATCCATCTCTGGACGGAGCTGACCACGAACGTTGGAGACTATATGCATAACGTGAGAATAGCGCTCGACAACCATCAACTCACTAACCTCTACAGTACCGGCTACTGCAATCCGGCCGACATCATTCCTGCCGAGATCAACCAACATAATGTGCTCAGCTCGCTCTTTAGGGTCGGCAAGCAGTTGCTTCTCCATTACCTGATCTTCTGCAGCATCCTTGCCCCGAGGCAAAGTCCCAGCAATAGGGCGCACATCAACTCGATCACCCTCTTTACGCACCAAAACTTCGGGCGAAGCACCAACAACAATGGAATCACCAAAACGGAGAAAAAACATATATGGGGACGGATTAATCGTGCGCAAAGCACGATAGATATTAAATGGATCACTTTGCAGCTTACCGCTAAAGCGCTGCGAAATGACTACCTGAAAAATATCACCAGCTTTTATATATTCTTTGCAACGCTCTACCGCTTGTTTGAAATCTTCCTTTTTGAAATTGGCCTCAATTTTCTGCTTCCCAGCGCCTCCCGACGTTCCAGAATCACACTGCAACGGTTGGCGTAATTGCACCAACATTTCTTCAATCTGTTGCTGTCCACGCTGGTAAGCGCTTGCAACATCTTCACCTGGCTGCAAGTGGACATTACTAACCAACTTCAACTTTTGCTGCATGTTATCAAAAATCAGTAGCCGCTCAGTAAACATAAAGCAAGCGTCCCACCCACCAATTTCACGCGGATTAGTCGCTGGGATATCCTCAACAAAACGGACCATATCGTACCCAAGATAGCCAACTGCCCCACCAAAAAAACGTGGCAATCCATCTAGCTCGACCGGCTCATAAACTGCCATCAATTCATGCAAGTGCTGCAACGGATCTTCAATTTCACCAGAATCCTCAACCACATCACCGCAAACAACTTCGTAATACTGATCCCTACAACGAAATACACGCGACAGGCCACTTCCAAGAAAAGAGTAGCGCGCCCATTTTTCTCCACCTTCAATTGACTCAAGCAAAAAAGCGGTATTGCCATCATCAATTTTGTGAAATGCAGAAACCGGAGTTTCCATATCGGCAAGTATTTCTCTATATACAGGAATCAAATTACCCTGCTGCGCTAGCTGGCAAAAATCTTCTTGGCTGGGTAAATACATTGGGATCATAAACCTTTGGAAAAATTAAAGTTGCGAACACCGACTATCAATCGTCCCAAGCATACAGAATTGGGGGAACAATAACAACTCCACGGAAACGCAATTGACGTTCTTCACACATCTGACCAATGAATTAGCCCAATCACATCAAATAGACATCAGCATGCTTGTCACTCTATTTTGCAACGACAAAACTAACAACCTACCCCTAACCTAAAAAACAGCTTCCCTAGCAAATAAAACAGGTGCTCATTTTTCGTTAGACAAACTACAAAAGCGATAAAACATCATTTGAGAAAAAATACCTTACAATACTTTTACCAACAATCCATAATCAGACTAAATATATGTTAATACTATTTTTATTGCATTTTTTACAAGCTCAACTCATTCACCATAAATACCCCCACATAACGTGGGAACAACTCGCGTTTGAAACTTTTTTTAAACACTGTTATACACACCTTTATTAGAAAACCTAAAAGGTAATCTGCCTTAATTTACAGCAACTTAACTTAAAACATTAGAATCGACCACAAAGCACCACTACCACCACAACAACCCCAATCCGAAAAAGCGTATTGACAACTTTATAACAGCGTATTATTGTTTCTCCACAAAGGGACATTTAGAACATTAAAAGTTGCTAAAACGAACTAACGGTTTAAAATTAGATCAGGAAGGCAAAATCGTAATGCCGAGCAGAGACAAAGACTCCTACAATATAAGGTCAGTTGAAAATGCTCTGCTCTTACTCGAAGCATTGGCAGACGAGGAGAACAAACCAAGCTTGGCTCAGCTTAGCGAACGTCTAGACATGACTAAAGCTAGCCTGTTTAGACTAATTGCAACTTTTGAGAACCATGGATACATAGAGCGCAGTCAGCGCCCTGGCGAGTACCAACTAGGGATAGCGGCATTTGAGGTTAGTCAAAAACTACTGTCAAAAATGACCTTACTGAAAAAAGCTCGGCCAGTAATGGCACAACTTGCGCGCCAATGTAACGAAACTGTTTATCTGGTTATTCAACGAAACCACGAAGTTCTTTTTTTAGAAATGGCCGACAATGACCAAAAAGTTAAGGTTGTCCCCTTAGCTGGACAACGGTTTAACCTTGAGGAATGCGCATCCGGGCGGGTCTTTTTGGCGTTCGGAAAAAACAATATTGCACGAGCGGAAGGGCAACCACAATTAGAGGCGGAAATCGCCGCCTGCAGAGAACAACAGCATTGCGTTGATCATAATTGCGTTGGTGAGGGCAGCACCTGCATCGCAGTCCCACTATTCAAAACTGACGAGAATCTTGCTGGGTGCTTAACTTTGGTCGCACCAAGCTTTCGTACCGACGATATCCGGGTGGAAAGAGAGATACTGC
>JADGED010000168.1:0-809 GCA_016744555.1 Desulfuromonadaceae bacterium | reverse complement strand
GTGTCGGCTCAACTTGGCTACAACGCCTATACCCCAAGAGGGACGGCCTAACATTACTAACAAAGCTAATTGACTCATATATAAGTTTATACGAATGACATCTCGAAAGGAGGTCAGCAATTTTTCTAGCAACACCTGCACGGGTTTAACCATAAATTAAAGCCACAGGGGTTTTTAAGTTTTTTGGAAGTAACGATCATTTTCTTTTGCAAGGAGGTTTTTTATGCAAGACCAAGACCAAGCTAAAGCTTATTGGAAGGACACTCTCGGCCTAGTCAGGAACATGCTGATTGTCTGGTTTATTGTTTCCTACGGTTGCGGAATCCTATTCGCTCCAGCACTAAACAGTATCCACCTAGGTGGCTACCCACTGGGATTCTGGTTTGCACAACAGGGATCAATTTATGTTTTCATCGTCCTCATCTTCTTCTATGCGAAGCAGATGGGTAAACTTGATGAAAAACACGACGTTCACGAAGACTAAGGGAGGTAACTAAATTATGGGTTTACAAACTATGACATATCTCGTCGTCGGCCTCACCTTTGCCATCTACATCGGCATCGCTCTGTGGGCTCGTGCGGGGAGCACAAGTGAGTTTTATTCAGCTGGCGGTAACGTTGGTCCAGTTGTGAACGGTATGGCTGTTGGTGCAGACTGGATGTCAGCTGCTTCTTTTATCTCCATGGCTGGCCTTATCGCCAACATGGGTTTCGGTGGTGGTCTCTTCCTTATGGGTTGGACTGGTGGCTATGTCCTTTTGGCCATGCTACTTGCTCCTTACCTGCGGAAATTCGGTAAGTATACCGTG
>JADGED010000167.1 GCA_016744555.1 Desulfuromonadaceae bacterium | reverse complement strand
GGCAATTGGTGCTGCTGGTGAAAAAGCTGGTCTACAGCCTTTCATTGGTTCATATCCAATTACCCCTGCTACCGACTTACTTCACTATGCATCTGAATTTAAAGATGTAAATTTAGTCACCATGCAGATGGAAGATGAGATTGCTGGTATCTGTTGTGCTGTTGGTGCAGCTTGTGCTGGTAACCTTGCGTTTACTACAACTTCTGGACCTGGTTTGGCTCTAAAAACAGAAGCTGCTGGTATGGCTCTGATTCTTGAAGTTCCTTTGGTTATTGTAAACGTTCAGCGTGGCGGTCCTTGTACTGGTCTACCAACCAAGACAGAGCAATCTGACTTGTTGCAGTCCATGTTCGGTCGTAACGGTGATAGCTATATGCCAATCATCGCTGCTAACAGCCCAGCAGATTGTTTTGACGCTACATTCCAAGCAGCTAAGATTGCTCTTAAGTATCGTACTCCAGTTATCGTTCTTACCGATGGTTACATTGGTCAGGGTAGCTGTCCTTGGAAAGTACCTACAATGGCAGAGCTGGAAGACCTGACTCCATATGTCGATTTCTGGAATCCTGAAGATCATCCTGGTGAGACTTACAAGTCATACAAGCGTGATCCAGAGACTCTGGCACGTGACTGGGCTATCCCTGGTACTAAAGGGTGTCAGCACCGTATCGGTACTCTTGAAAAAGATGAGACTGGTGCAGTTAGCCACGATCCAGCAGTTCACCAGTACATGACCGAAACTCGTAAAGCTAAAGTTGATAACTTAGCTCAGGTTCTTCCTGGCGTTGAGATCAACGGTAAAGAATCTAATAAGATTCTTGTTATTAGCTGGGGTGGTACTTACGGTGCTGTTAAAGGTGCTGTTGACCGCTTGATCGAAGACGGCAAGCCAGTTTCTGGTATTAACTTGCGTTGGGTATGGCCTTTCCCACCAAACTTGGGTGAAATTATCAGTCGCTTTGATAAGGTTCTGGTACCCGAGCTTAACATGGGGCAATTAAGCCTTATGTTGCGTGCTAAGTTCCTAGTTGACGTTCAATCTCTCTCTAAGGTACAGGGCGACCCCTTCCGTGAGTATGAGGTTGTAGATAAAGTCAACGAAATGTTAGGAGAATAAAATCATGGCAGATACTCAACTTACAACAAAAGATTTTGCCTCAGCTGCTGAGGTTAAGTGGTGCCCAGGTTGTGGTGACTTCGCTATTATGAACGCTGTTCGTAAAGGTATGGTCGCTGCTGGTAAGCCTCGTGATGAAGTTGCTATTGTTTCCGGTATCGGTTGCTCTAGTCGTTTCCCATACTACATGGAAACTTACGGCTTCCACACCATTCATGGTCGTGCTGCAGCTATTGCTTCAGGCCTTAAGGTTGCCAATACCGATCTTGACGTATGGGTAATCTCTGGTGATGGTGACTCTACCGCTATCGGTGGTAACCACTTCATCCACGCTATCCGTCGTAATGTTAATCTTAACTACGTTATGATTAACAATAAGATCTATGGTCTTACTAAGGGTCAGTATTCCCCAACTTCAGAAATGAATCAAATTTCTAAGACCAGCCCTTACGGCGTTATCGATTATCCAATGGCTCCTCTTAAGGTTGCTATGGGTCTAGGTGCAACTTTTGTTGCTCGTGGTCTGGATAAGAAGATGAAGCTTTCTGAAGAGATCTGTGTTCGTGGTGCTAAGCATCACGGTTTCAGTATGATGGAAATCTACGCAAACTGCGTAATTTACAATGATGGCTGCCATAATCAATTGACCGACAAAGAGACCGGTGATAACAACGTTATTATCGTTCGCGATGGCGAGAAGATGATTTTCGGTACCGACAGTCAGTTCTGCCTAGTGCAGGATGGTTTCACTGTCAAAGCAGCGAACGTTGCTGATGTTGCTGAAGCTGACATTCTTGTTCATGATGAGAAAAATGCTGATATGGCAACTATCCTTACCGGTATGCGCCCTGACGCTGGTCTTCCTTTGGCCCTTGGTATCATCTATGCTGATGATTCTAAAAAGCCTTACGATGACATGGTTTTTGAGCAGATTGATGCTGTTAAAGCTAAGCGTGGTCGTACCATGGATCAGATCATGCAAGAAGGCCACACCTGGACAGTTTAATTATTTTACTGTTTAGATAATTTGTTGTAATTTTATAGGGCTCCGGTTGTGTTAACAACCGGAGCCTATTTTAATTTAACAAGTATTTCGACATGGAGATGATTTTGAAAAAAATTCTAATTGTATCGTTGTTGGCAGTTTTAGTTGCTTCAAGTGTTGCAGCAGAAGATAAGTTTAAGTCTAAGCAAGAAGAAGTTGGTTATGCGATAGGTATGAATATTGGCACTAGTATGCGTAATCAAAAGCTTGATGTTGACCCCAATCAAATTGCTGCTGGTATCGTAGCAGCCTTTAAGGGTGATAAAACTATTCTTACTGTGACTGAAATGCAGCAAATATTGACTACTTTTCAGCAGAAAATGCAGCAAGAGCAGATGTCTAAAGCTGCCATTGCTGTTGAAGAAGGGAAAAAGTATTTAGCTGCTAATAGTAAGAAGAAGGGTGTTATTACTTTGGACAGTGGTCTGCAATATAAAGTAATTAAATCTGGTGATGGTGCCCAGCCAACTGCTGGCTCTACTGTGCAGGTAAACTATCGTGGTACCCTTATCGATGGCTCCGAATTTGATAGCTCTTACAAACGTGGAAAACCTGCAACTTTTCCAGTTTCTCAAGTTATTAAGGGGTGGACAGAGGCGTTACAGTTGATGCATGTAGGTGACAAGTGGGAATTAACTATTCCGGCCGATATCGCTTATGGTAAGCAGAGCCCATCTCCACAAATTCCACCTAATTCTACATTGTTATTCGAAATTGAATTGTTGAAAATTATGTAGTTTTAACATCAAAGTTTCAATTGAGCCCTGTTGGCGTTGCTGACAGGGCTTTTTTTATAGCCGTTTAATTTGCTTTTGGTAGTATTTGACTAATGGCTATAAGAACAACAGTAATTAGTAAAAGTATTTCAAACATTTTGGTCTCCACGGTATTTAATTTGTGTTTTTTGTTGACCAAAATATAGCCTATTTCTGAGTCATAATAAGTCACAGTGCTGGTATGCAGCTGTGAAATTAAACGAACAAAATTATTTATTAAGAGTTTATGAAAGATTCACGTTTGGATATCTGTTGATTGACAGAACAGCGTTAAATCGTATACAGTATGCAACGTTTGACTTGTATATATCGCCTTTTTTGTAGGCATAAATTTGCAAGATTATTTTTTAGTGCAGCTAAAGCTGCTTAACTGATACTTGGAGGAAATAATGATCGAAGCTTACCTGAAGTTAGAACAAGAACGGAATGCACAAGGGATTCCGGCTTTGCCGTTGAACCCTGAGCAAACAACTGATCTTTGTGGTCTTTTGCAGAACCCTCCTGCAGGACAAGAAGATTTTTTACTAAACTTGCTCACTGAGCGTGTTTCTCCAGGTGTTGATCCTGCAGCTGAGGTTAAAGCAGCTTTCTTGGCAGAAATCGTAGCTGGTACTAAGTCCTCTCCTTTGATTGACAAGGTTAAAGCAGTACAGATTCTTGGTACAATGATTGGTGGCTACAATGTCACCCCTTTGATTGATGCTTTGAGTGTTGCTGAGCTTGCTGATGAAGCAGCTTGTGCACTGTCTAGCATGACTTATGTTTATGATTCCGCAGCGCAAGTTATTGCCTTGTCTAAAGACAATGCAGCGGCTAAAAAAGTAGTTGAGAGCTGGGCTAAGGCAGAGTGGTTTACCTCTAAGCCAGAAGTGGCTGAGACATATACTGTTAAAGTATTTAAGGTTGAAGGTGAGATTAATACTGATGATTTCTCCCCAGCAGGTGATGCTTGGAGTCGTCCAGATATCCCACTACATGCTTTAGCAATGGGTAAAACCCGATTCCCTGGTGGTATTGAGGAAATTGCTAAGTGGCGCGAAGAGGGCCATCGTGTCGCTTTTGTTGGTGATGTTGTTGGTACTGGTTCTTCCCGTAAGTCAGCTTGTAATAGCGTTCTTTGGTGTATCGGTGATGATATCCCAGCAGTACCAAACAAGCGTCGTGGTGGTATCATTATCGGTGGTGTTATTGCTCCGATCTTCTTCAATACTGCACAGGATTCTGGTGCTCTGCCATTGAAGATGGATGTTGCTAAAATGAACATGGGCGATGTTATTACCATTAACACCGCTAAAGGCGAAGTTACTAATGAAGCTGGTGAGGTAATTTCTACCTTTGAAATTAAGCCAGTTACTGTGCCTGACGAGTTCCGTGCCGGTGGCCGTATTCCGCTAATTATTGGTCGTTCTTTGACAGATGAAGCTCGCGAAGCTATGGGTATGGGGGCTGCTGATATTTTTGCTCCTGCAGAAAACCCAACAGCTAAAGCTAATCAAGGTTACACTCAGGCTCAGAAGATGGTTGGTCGCGCTTGTGGTGTTGAAGGTATCCTTCCGGGCAGTGCATGTGAGCCTTTGATGACTACTGTTGGTTCACAGGATACAACTGGTCCAATGACCGCTGATGAGATTAAAGAGCTTGCTTGCTTGAAATTTAAATCTCCAATGTTTATGCAGTCATTCTGTCACACCGCTGCTTATCCAAAGCCAGCTGACGTTTTGATGCATAACACCTTGCCAAAGTTCATCTCCGACCGTGCCGGTGTACCATTGAATCCAGGTGATGGTGTTATCCATAGCTGGTTGAACCGTTTGTTGGTTCCTGACACTGTCGGTACTGGTGGTGATTCTCATACCCGTTTCCCAATTGGTATCAGTTTCCCAGCAGGTTCTGGTTTGATCGCTTTTGCCGGTGCTCTTGGATTTATGCCTTTAGATATGCCAGAGTCTGTTTTGGTACGGTTTAAGGGTGAACTCAACGAAGGTATCACTCTCCGTGATGCTGTTAACGCTATTCCTCTATGGGCTATCAAGCAAGGCTTGATGACTGTGCCAAAGAAGAATAAGGTTAATGTTTTCAATGGTAAGATCCTCGAAATGGAAGGTCTTCCAAACTTGTCCGTTGAGCAAGCTTTTGAGTTGACCGATGCTGCTGCCGAGCGTTCTGCTGCTGCTGGTTGTATCAAACTGTCTGAAGAGAGTGTATGCACTTACTTACGTTCAAACGTTGCTTTGATGGAGCGAATGATCGAAGATGGTTACCAAGATCCACAAACTTTGCAAAATCGTATTGATGCCGTAAATGAGTGGATGAAAGATCCTAAGCTGCTTGAAGCTGATGCTAATGCTGAGTATGCTGCTGTTATCGAGATTGATCTGGCTGAAATCACTGAGCCAATCTTGGCCTGCCCGAATGATCCTGATGATGTTAAAGTATTGTCTGAGATTCAAGGTACCGAGATCAAAGATATCTTTATTGGTTCATGTATGACCAATATCGGTCATTTCCGTGCAGCTGCTAAAATTTGGGAAGGGCATAAATTTAACCCAGATGACCGTATTTGGATCTGCCCTCCAACCCGGATGGATCAATCTAAATTGAAGAGCGAATCTTATTTTGCAATTTTCAATCAGGTTGGT
>JADGED010000166.1:5431-5687 GCA_016744555.1 Desulfuromonadaceae bacterium | reverse complement strand
AACAATATCTAACCCATCCAATATGGGCACGCCACTAGATATCATCGTAGACATCGTACGAGCAAATTTGGCAACTGCAACCTTACGGATCAAAACCCCAACAACTGGCATCTTCAATGACCAATCATCAATTAAAGTACGCCCCTTATTAGTCGCATAAATTTTCTTTGAGGCAATAATAATGAATGCGATAGCACCGATAATTAGGAGTATGTAATCTTGAACAAAGTTACTGATGTTAATTACTACTTGCGTT
>JADGED010000166.1:0-5421 GCA_016744555.1 Desulfuromonadaceae bacterium | reverse complement strand
CATCCATCCTATATTCCCCACCACAAAATTACTTAGCGTTACAACCATCTGGGTGGGGATGGGCAGCGCCGAGCCCATGTCGGCAAACATTTTTTCAAATGAAGGAATTACAAATACCAAGATTACCGCAATAACCACAAATGCGATGCTAATAATAGTTACAGGATAAGTCATCGCACTTTTTACCTGTTTTTTCAGTTTTAAAGCTTTTTCGATATAAACAGCTAAACGGTTTAAAATAGTATCCAAAATACCACCAACTTCACCAGCAGCAACTAAGTTTACATAGAGTTCATTAAAAGGGTTTGGGTGCTTCTTTAAAGCATCAGCAAAGGTTGACCCTGACTCAACGTCTTCCTTAACCTTGACGAGAACTTCTTTAAACGTTTTATTGTCCTGCTGCGAAGAAAGGATATCAAGGCACTGTACTAATGGTAAACCTGCGTCTATCATAGTGGCAAATTGGCGAGTAAAAACGACTAAGTCTTTAGTCGTAATCTTTTGCTTAAGAAAACCTATATTAATGTCTGCGTTTAATCCTTTACCAGCTTCCTTAACCTTGTTCGCTTGCACACCTTGGCGGCGCAAATTAGCAACAACCATCGACTCACTAGCCGCTTCCATAGTTCCCTTGGTTGTTTTACCGTCACGCGAACGACCCGTCCAAGCAAATGTTGGCATGGTCAACCCCTTTCAATTTTTATCTATCGTTAAATTATATATATTTTTATTAAGTACAAAATTACCGCGAGGCACTAATAGCACTTCTTCGACTCAATACTGAAGCTGGGTTTGCAAACATTTGATTAAGCTCCTCAATATCAGGAGAACGTCTCATTGCCTCATCTCTGCTAATTTGACGAGAATGAGCCAACAAAAACAATGATTGATTTAAAGTTTGCATGCCAAATTTATCCTGCCCGATCTGCATTTGCGAATAAATTTGGTGAATCTTATCCTCTCGAATTAAGTTTCTAATTGCAGGCGTTGGCACCATAACCTCTAGAGCCATAACCCGTCCCTTACCACTCGCTTGCGGCAATAGAGTTTGTGATAGCACCCCTTCAAGGACAAAAGAGAGCTGTGTACGGATCTGCGATTGTTGATTTTGGGGGAAAACGTCGACAATACGATTTATTGTTTGAACACATGAATTAGTATGCAAAGTAGCAAAACAAAGGTGGCCAGTTTCCGCAATAGTTAGTGCGGCTTCAACTGTTTCAATATCACGTAATTCTCCCAGCAGAACAACATCTGGATCCTGCCGTAAAATATACTTTAACGCTTTTTTAAAAGACTCAGTATCAGCACCGATCTCACGCTGATTGACCAAACACTTTTTATGCGGATGCAAATACTCTATAGGATCTTCAATGGTTATAATATGATCACTGCGATTATTATTAATTGCATCTATAATAGCAGCCAATGTTGTAGTTTTACCACTTCCAGTTGGGCCAGTCACAAGAATCAAACCACGCGGCTTTTCTGATAATCCTCGGACTACTTTAGGCAAACCCAAATCGTCAAAGCTTTTAATTTCAAACGGGATGGCTCGAAAAGCACCGGCAACTGCTCCACGCTGGACAAATATATTCCCCCGAAAACGCGACAACCCCTTTATCCCAAACGAAAGATCTAGCTCATTTTCTTCTTCAAACTTTCGCTTTTGTGAATCGGTCAAGACACTATAGCAAAGGGTTTTAGTTTCAGCCGACGTCAATCTTTCCCCGCTAATTGGTGACATCTCACCATCAACTCTGAATTGCGGGGTAGTGCCGGTTGAAATATGTAAATCTGAAGCACCTTGTTCGATCATAGCTTTTAACAGTTGATGCATATTAGCCATAAGGGTAAATCCTTTCACTTATCATTTAATTTGCATGGTATTAACCTAAAAAGCTACCTAATCATCAGCAACCGTTACACGTAAGACCTCTTCTAGCGTAGTCTGTCCCTCTTCAAGTTTAGTTAGGGCCGACTGTCGCATAGTTTTAACGCCAAGGCGCATTGATTCTTGCTTAATTTCCGCAGTATTGGCACCAGACAACACCATCTCTTTAATATCCTCAAACATCGGCATTACCTGATAAATACCAATCCGTCCTTTGTAACCAGTATCATTACATACACTACAACCGCGACCAGTATATGTAGTGAACTTTCCTATCTTAGCTTCTGGTATTCCGGCAGCGAGAAGGGCTTCTTTAGAATGTTTTTCTGGCTCCTTACATTCAGAGCATACCCGTCTACCAAGTCTCTGTGCAGATATTAAATTAACAGCAGATGCAACCAGAAATGGTTCTATTCCCATATTCAACAAGCGGTTAATAGTGCTTGGAGCATCGTTAGTATGCAATGTAGATAAAACCATGTGACCGGTAAGGGCTGCCTTAACTCCGATTTCTGCTGTTTCAAAATCCCGGATCTCACCAATCATGATAATATCAGGATCCTGGCGCAAAAATGCCCGTAAAGCAGTCGCAAAGTTAAGGCCGATATCTTCATGCATTTGCACCTGATTAATTCCAGCAAAGTTAAATTCAACTGGATCCTCAGCCGTAGATATATTTTCTGACACCTTATTCAAATCAGAAAGAGCCGAATAAAGTGAAACGGTTTTACCACTACCAGTAGGACCGGTAACCAAAACCATTCCAAACGGTTTGTGAATCTCTTTTTTAAACCAAGCCAAAGCTTCTTCTTCGTAACCAAGCTTAGTCATATCAAGCTGCAGACTACTTTTGTCCAACAAGCGAAGAACTATTTTTTCACCAAACAAGGTTGGCAAACAACTAACCCGATAATCCATCTCCTGATTACGCGACATCTTGATTTTGATTCGCCCATCTTGCGGCAAACGTCTTTCGGCAATATCTAGGGTTGCCATGATCTTAACCCTTGAAGTAATTGCATTTTTTAATTTTTTTGGTGGTTTCATCACCTCGTAAAGGACACCATCAATTCGGTAACGAACACGGAAAGAGTGTTCGTACGGTTCTATATGGATATCTGAAGCCTTTTTCTTAATAGCATCAGTTAAAATCAAGTTAACTAATTTAACAACCGGAGCATCCTCACTAGCACGCTCCATTTCACCAACGTCATCAAACGAAGAATCATCAACAAGTTCAAGATCTTCTAGGTCTTCTAGACCCTCTAACGCATCGGCCATGGTTGAACTTTGATCATAAAACTTATCAATAGCATCTTTAATAGCTGCTTCAGCAGCAACAACAACTTCAACATTAAATCCAGTCATAAATTTAATGTCATCAATTGCAAAGATATTTGAAGGGTCGGCCATAGCAACAATCAACGTTGCTCCTGCTCTATTTATGGGTACTAATTGGTATTTTTGTGCAACTTCGGATGGGACCAGCTCAACTACAGCTGGATCAATATCGAACTGAGATAAATCAATAGATGGAACACCATAATGTTTTGATAAAAAAGATGCTAGATCATGTTCTTGTACATAACCTAATTTAACCAGTGCGGCACCAAGCCTAGTTCCATCTTTTTTTTGTTCAGATATTGCATTTGCCAACTGATTGTCAGAAATAAGCTGATTTCTAACCAGCAACTCTCCAAGTCTACCAACTCCCATCTACCCCAACCCTTCCATATTAATTTTCATTTAATTGATTTCAATAAAAAATCATACATAAAACCGGCTGGCAACCTGATTTTAGTCCAATGCCAAAAAGCATCCTCACCTTGAGCAGCCAACATCCCCAAACCGTCAGTACATACCAACCCAGCAGACCGAGCAAGTTTAACCAATGGCGTATCGGTTAATGAATATACCATATCATATATTAATGCACTACCTTTAATATTCTCCAATGGTAATATGCCCACTTCAGAACCAAGAAGACCAACCGGGGTAGTATTAACAACAAGATCACACGCAGAAAGATACTGCAAATATTCAGAATCACTATATGTTACTGCTGCAAAGGAAGCTGACGGAAAGTACGATGAAAATTCACCGATAAGTCTCTCACTTCTGGATTGATTGCGGTTTACGATACAAATTGTTTCTACCCCTGCTCCAGCTAAAGCAATAATTGCTGCACGAGATGCACCTCCCGCACCCAATACAACAACCTTAGCACCCTGAGGACTAAACTTTAAATCGTACTGGAGCGCACGTAAAAAACCACTACTATCGGTATTATACCCAGTAAGAATACCACTATTGTTAACCACAGTGTTTACTGCCCCTATTCGCTGTGCAGATGAATCAACTTTATCAAGCAAAGGGATTATTGCTTCCTTGTGGGGGATTGTTACATTAACTCCGGCTACGCCTAGCGAACGAAGCCCTGCAACAGCACTAGACAATGCATCTGGATGAACTAAAAATGGGACATAAACTGCGTCAAGCTTTTGCTGTTGAAAAGCATGATTTTGCATTAAAGGAGAGAGTGAATGGGCAATTGGATCACCCAAAACACCATACACGCGGCTTTTTCCAGATAACGACATCAGTCAACCAATCATCAAACTATAAAGATAGATATTCCCGAAACTGAACAATCTGTACCGCTGACAATACTTGCCTCGCCTTCAGTACATCTGCTGAAATAGCAGCAATCAATTCTGCAATATTAGCAAATTTTTGTTCATCACGTAAACGCTCTACAAAATAAATACGTAAATTTTTACCATACAGATCACCACTAAAATCGAGCAAGTGAACTTCAATTGTTGCTGCATTACATCCGAAAGTAGGTCGCCTACCTAAATTAACCACCCCGCTATACTCCTGCTCGGCATGGCGAACCTTAACTGCATACACCCCAGGTGCAGGGAGTAATTCCTTATCAGTCACTAGGTTAGCAGTAGGGAAGCCAAGCTCACGACCACGCTGATCTCCTGGAACGACCCGTCCATCTAAATTATACTGTCGTCCCAACAAACTAACTGCCCCAGACACATCTCCCGAAGCTACCAGCGTTCGAACAAGGGTGGAACTATACGGGACCCCATCAGCTCCAACCGGTTGCAAAACCTCGACACTAAAACCTTTTGCTTCACCATACTGTTGCAAAAAATCGACATCACCACGCCGCCCTTTACCAAATGCATAATCGTAGCCAACCACCAATGCCTGCATTTTTAATTTTTCCAGTAAAATATCTGTAACAAATGCCTCTGGTGACATTGTAGCAAAGGCAGCAGTGAATGGGGATTCAATCAAGTAATCAATATGTGATGCAGCGATCAGGCGTTGTTTTTCTTGTGGAGTATTTAGCAATTGCGGTGCTACTTCTGGTGCCAATAACTTAAGAGGGTGTGGATCAAAAGTGTAAACTACAGATGGGCAATTCAACTTCCTAGATAATTTAACTACAGAACGAAACAATTCACGATGACCCAAATGGACACCATCAAAGTTACCAAGAGTAATAG
>JADGED010000165.1 GCA_016744555.1 Desulfuromonadaceae bacterium | reverse complement strand
GATGAAAGAACATGGCGAAAATGCTTACTTTACCGGTAAGTGGGCCCGCTTAGGTACCGAGATTGCCAATCCAGTTGGTTGTGCTGATTGTCACGACAACGAGACCATGAAGTTGACCGTTACTCGTGATTACCTCAAGCGCGCTCTTGATGCTGAAGGCACCAATCCTTTTGCTGATGCAACTCATCAGGACATGAGAACTCTGGTATGTGCCCAGTGTCACTCTGAGTACTACTTCAAGCCGACCAAATGGACCGATAGCAATGGTGAAGAGAAGACCGCTAAGGTCGTTACCTTTCCGTGGAATAATGGTTTCTCTGCTGAAGATATTGAGCAGTATTACGATGAAAGAGACTTTGTCGACTGGACACACAAGATTAGCAAGACCCCGATGCTGAAAGCTCAGCACCCCGGTTTTGAAACCTTCATCACTGGTGTCCACGGTAAAGAGGGTCTGGCTTGTGCTGACTGTCACATGCCTTACGTCCGTGAAGGTGGCGTCAAGTACTCCAGCCACAATGTCGGTAGCCCGCTTAACGATATCGCCAACACCTGCTTGAATTGCCATAGTGGTACAGAGAAGGAATTCAAAGAGACTGTAGCGCGTAAACTGGAGCGGAAGGAAGAGCTGCATAAGAAGGCTATGCAGGTCCTCGCCAAGGCTCACCTGGAAGCAGGCAAGGCGCTGGAGCTCGGTGCTACCGCTGAAGAAATGAAGCCAGCTCAGACCGATATCCGCCATTCTCAGTGGCGCTGGGATTTTGCGATTGCCGCTCATGGCTCCTTCTTCCACGCACCGGAAGAGACCTTGCGCGTTCTCGGTAGTGCTATCGATAAAGGTCAGGAAGCCCGCATCAAGCTGCGCGTCGTTCTCGCCAAGTACGGTGCTGCTGATTTCGAAGCACCTGACTTCTCGACCAAGGAGAAAGCACAAGTCGTTACTGGCCTGCCGTTTGACAAGATGGTAGAAGACAAGAACAAGTTCCTTAAAGGTCTGAAGCAGGATTGGTTCAAGGAAGGTGAGGAAAAGGGTATACACGATCCGAAGAGCCGCGAGCCGATGCCGCTTAAGGTTTCCTATCCAACCAAATAAACAGCGATAATTTCGCTAAGGTGGGGTGAGAAGTTGATTTCTCACCCCATTTCTTTCACAGGTTCTTGCCACAGGCCTCACTCATTGCTATTTTCGTATCTACCGGTTTTAGCCAATCAATCATCTTGAATTCCCATTGTATATGGGGCTGTCGTAGAAAAAGTCAGTACCATGCTCTACTGTAGATAAAAGAGCACGGTTGAAGCTAAAGAAAGGCAATTCATGCGTTACTTGTTTCTGCTTGTTTTACTCGTGATCATAGGTGCTGGCACCTACATTTATTCAAGTATGCCGCCTAAGACAGAAGTTTTTGTTGGCGATGAGGCCCCGGACTTTTCCCTTGTGGACACCAAGGGCAACAAGGTTACTCTGGCTGAGATGCGTGGTAAGGTTGTCTTGGTGAACTTCTGGGCAACCTGGTGCCCGCCCTGTGTAGAAGAGATGCCTTCAATGGACATGCTAAATAAATTCATGGCAGAAGAAGACTTTGTCATGTTGGCGATCAACACAGAGAAAAATGGCAGTACAGTTGTGCCAAAGTTTCTAGAGAAGAAGCCATACGGCTTTACCATTTTGTATGATGACCAAGGTATTGTGCAGCAACAATACGGTGTCCATCAATTCCCTGAATCATTTATCGTGGGCAAGGATGGAGATGTCGTTGAAAAAATCTCCGGACCATTGGATTGGTCTAGCCCGAGGGCAGTCGCCTTTCTTAAAAGCTTCTGTAAGAGATAAACAATGGTTACGAATATCGGGGCCTGCGCCAACGGTAAAAGAGTTTATTCAAAACTTGAGTGCCTTTTTGTTTCTGTTTAAGTTGAAAAATTGAGATCCTTTTAAGGGGCAGGTTGTCAAATGGTGCTCCTTGTCAAGTGAGTTTAACGGGTCAAGGGTGCAATCAATTAAAAAACGAATCTGTGATGTTGATTGCTCTTGTTAAATAGATATGAGCATGTGGACAAGCCGTTACCTAGTCTGAAATTCGAATGATATTTTATCAATGGTTTCAAGCGGCCCCCAAAAGCTGTGAGTGATGGAGTCATTGTTGTGAAGAACATCCTGCCGAGCCCCTATTTTTTCCATTTTGTGCTTTTTTTTTGACTGTTTTGATTAAAAAAATAGCCTTGATTTAGAGCTGTTGTTTGTGGTATCTACCTGCATACTGTATACGATTCTAAGTACTGAAAACCGCCAGAACATCAGGTGATTCTACCCTTTAGCGGGTTTTTGACCTTCCTTTTTGGAAGGGTTAAAGCAGGTCATAGGAGGCCAGTTTGGCACAGGTTGCTTTTTCCAGTTGGGGAAGACAGGTTATCGATAATAGGCAAGGTGGCGATGCCGAAGTTGACGTCGCCAAAAAGAAACTGCCAGTCACTTTTGACGGTGAGAAGCAGGTTTCAGCCTTTATGGGATGGGATGGATTAATCCTTAACGATCCCGATGTAGATGTCGTGGCAATGGCTGCGGAGTATGCTAAGCATGTGCAGGAAGATTACTGCTGTGCTAAATGTTCACCGGGCAGAAAAGGTACCCGGGTCATGCAGGATACTTTGGGACGTATTGTTGCTGGCAAGGGCACCGAAGGTGACCTTGATACCATCGAAAACGTCGCCGATTTGTTGCAAAACTGCAAGTGTACACTGTGTTTGACATCGGCTATTCCGATTGTCGATACGGTAAAACATTTTCGTGAAGACTATCTCTCTTATATTAAGGGCGAGAAAAAAGCGAAAAAAGCAGTTGATTACAAAGTTAAGATGACTGCCCCCTGCCAAGATAAATGTCCATCACATATTGATATTCCAGCTTACATTGAAGCGATTAAGAATCGCCGTTTTGACGAGTCTCTGGAAATTATCCGCGAAAGCATGCCGCTACCAGCTGTTTGTGGTCGGGTTTGTCCACATCCATGTGAGACTGCCTGTCGCCGTGCCAACGTTGATGAGCCAATTAATATTATGGTTCTTAAGCGAACTGCATCCGATTATGAATGGCAACACAATCATAAGCCAATGATGCAGCCTAAACCGAAAAAAGATAAGAGCGTCGCTATTGTTGGCGCTGGTCCTGCCGGTTTAGCCGCAGCTTATTACCTGGCTATGGAAGGCTATCCTTGTACTATCTATGAAACCTTGCCAGAAGGATTTGGTGGTGGAATGATAGCTGTTGGTATCCCAGCATACCGGATGCCACGTCACATTTTGCAACGTGATATCGATATTATTAGTTCCATGGGTGTTGAAATTGTATATGACACCAAGGTCGGAACCGATATTAGCTTAATGGAACTTAAAGAAAAGTTCGATGCTGTTTTGTTAGCACCAGGCGCTCACAAATCGAAACCAATGGGTGTTGAAGGTGAAGACGCCGGTTACAGTGGTTTCCTTGAAGGCGGCATTGAGTTCTTGCGTGAAGCCTACATGGGCAAGCCTACCGGCATGGGTAAAAAAGTCTGTGTTGTTGGCGGTGGTAATACTGCAATCGACTGTGTTCGGGTAGCATTACGCGAAGGTGCTGAAGATTCAGTGCTTCTTTATCGTCGTACTCGTAACGAAATGCCTGCCGATGTTTGGGAGATTGATGGCGCTGATGAGGAAGGTGTACAATTTGAATTCCTCGTATTGCCAAAGAAGATCGTTGTTGACGATAAGAAACAGGTTACTGGTGTTGAGTGTTTGCGGATGGAATTAGGTGAGCCAGATGATTCTGGTCGTCGTCGTCCACAGCCAGTTGAAGGTAGTGAGTTTGTCGTAGAATGTGACACTTTGATCCCGGCGATTGGTCAGGATCCAGATTTGTCCTTTATTACCGACGATACCGGCATTAAAATTACCCGGTGGAACACTGTTGTTACCAAGTATGTGCCATTAAAGAACGCAGCGGAACGCGATCTTAATGATGATATGGGTAACCCATTGTCGCGTACATTATTGACCGATATGGACGGCGTTTTTGCTTCTGGTGATGCCGAGATTGGCCCATTAACGGTTGTCGCTTGTGTTGGCAATGCTCACCGTGCCGCTAATGTTATTCAGCGTTGGTTCGAAGAAGGTGAAGCCTATTTGACCGACGATGATTTCCATACCGATATTTTGTCGAATCTTGGTGTTTATGATAAAAACGAAGATGTCCCTTGGCTTGATGCGGTAAAGCGTTTTGATCAACACGAGGTTCATGGAAAAGAGCGCGCCAGTGCCGGTAATTATAGTGAAGTTGAACTAGGTTTCAGCGACACCGAAGCGGTTTTGGAAGCGGAACGTTGTCTGCGTTGTTATCGGGTATCGATGATCGCAGTTTAATTTGTAAAATTACGTGTGTAAACTAGCCAGTATTTGAGGTGAAAATAATATGGTTAACCTGACTATAGACGGTAAGTCGGTAAGTGTCCCCAAGGATACCACAATTCTTGCGGCGGCTCGCCAAGTTGATGTTCATATTCCGACCCTCTGCTGGTTAGATAAAGTATCCACTACCGGTGCATGCCGAATTTGTGCTGTTGAAATTGAAGGCGTAGATCGCCCGATGACCGCATGTGATACCCCAGTAAAAGAGGGTATCGTTGTTACCACACAATCGGAGAAACTCACTAAATCACGTCGGCAGATCATGGAGTTGATTTTAGTTAATCACCCTCTTGATTGCCCTGTTTGCGATGCTGCGGGTGAGTGTGAACTGCAAAACACATGTTATGATCTTGGTGTTGTCCGTCAGGATTTTAAAGCTGAAGATGTCAACCCTGCAGCAATTGATCATTGGCCACTGATACAGCAGGTTCCAAATCGCTGTGTTATGTGTGAAAAGTGCGTCAAGGTTTGCCATGAACTTATCGGTGCAGATGCCCTATTTGTTAACGATAAAGGTGACCGGGCATTTATTGATAAGACGGTAGAGAATTGTATCTACTGCGGAAACTGTGTTTCCTCTTGTCCAACTGGAACAATGATCTCTAAGCCGTTCAAATTTAAAGCTCGTCCATGGGCTTTAACTAAGGTCCCTTCCGTTTGTACTTACTGTCCTAGCCAGTGTCAGATTGACATCAATGTACAGAACAACGAAGTATTCCGGATCACCTCTGATGATGCCAGCACGACTAATAAGGGCAACCTCTGTGTCGGTGGTTTCTTTGGTTACGACTATATAAATAATAAAAAGCGTTTGGTTGCCCCTGTTGTCGAGCAAAATGAAACAACTTGGGACAAGGCATTTGATCGTGTAGTTAGTGACATTGAGCGGATTAAAGGCGAAAGTGGAGCTGGCGCAATTGCTGGTTTTGCATCTCCTCGTTTGACCAATGAAGAGAATTACTTGTTTCAAAAGTTGTTCCGTGCAGCAATCGGTAGCAACAATATTGATAGTGAAATTAGATATGGTGCCATGCGCTCCATGCGAGCAATCTATAAAGGTCTTGGCCTTAATGGTGCCAGTAATGATATGGATGCAATTTCAACTGCTGATGCCGTATTGGTGTTCGGTAGTGATCCAAGTGCCGAAGCTCCTGGGGTTGATTGGAAAATACAAGATGCTGTACGCCGCAATGGTGGTAAGCTTGTCATTGCAAACATGCGCCAAATTCACCTGACCCAATTTGCTAATAGTCAACTAAGCTATAAGCATG
>JADGED010000164.1 GCA_016744555.1 Desulfuromonadaceae bacterium | reverse complement strand
CAGGAAACAGCTAGCTGTTTTGATGTCAAATTTCATTGAACAAAGACAACAGAGAAATCTTCAAATCGTAGATATTTTGGTTATTGTTATATACAATGGTTATTAATAATATAACGTTATATATTTAATTTTTTTAAATTTTACAATTTATTTAGTTTGAAGTTAAGCTCTGTACTATAATATTTATCCACAATATCTACCAGTATATTATTATCACTTTGTTTCTTGACTTTTAATTAATACTGTGAATAAATGGCCTGCTTTGTCAGTATAAAAGAAGGAGGATATTATTATGTCTAAGCGAACATTTCAACCTAGTAGAATCAAACGTAAGCGTACCCACGGCTTTCGTAAGAAGATGCAATCCAAGGCCGGTCGTGTGTCTATCAATAATAGACGTGCACGTGGTCGTAAATCGTTAACGGTATCAATTCCTAAAAAATAATTTATGGATAATTGTTACCCTGGATTTTATCGGTTACGCAAATCTTGGGAATATCGATTACTTGGCAAGATGGGGTGTAAGCAATATACACCCCATTTTGTGCTTTTAATGTCTGATAACACTATTTCTCATCCTCGGCTGGGTATAACAGTTAGTAGGCGTGTAGGTAATGCGGTTCACAGGAACAGGGTAAAGCGAAGGATTCGTGAATTCTTTCGTACCCATAAAAGCTTGTTGGAAGTAAATAAAGATTATTCTGTCATTGCTAGACATGGGGCAGCTTCTATTTCTTCTTTCGATACTAACAACGAATTACGTGGTGCTTTCAAATTACCACCTAAGTAAAAACTATGATTAAAAAAATATTTATATTTTTAATCGATATCTATAGTACTTGTATATCTCCCTTTACACCCCGTGCATGCCGTTTTTATCCTTCTTGTTCAAGTTATGCTCGAGAAAGCATTGAGACTCATGGTGTTATAAGGGGAATTTATTTAGCCAGCATAAGATTGCTTAAATGCCATCCTTTCCATACCGGAGGTTTTGATCCGGTGCCTTCAATTAAAAATCAGGATATTTAAAATGGATAATAACCGCACTATCCTTGCCGTTGTACTTATCGTCTTACTTTGGTCAGGTTATAGTCTCTTTTTTGCGCCACAAGTACCTGTACCTCAGATAAATGAGGAACAAGTAGTAGCAAATAGTGATACTAATGTTGAAGTTGTTGCAGATAAATCTGTAGCAGTTACCACTACTGTAGATAAAAATCATGTACAGCCCCTAAGTACTGTAGTTGATGAAACTTTTTTCACTGTATCATCTGTTAATTATGACATCGAAATTTCTTCTGTTGGTGCTGCAATTAATTTAATAGCGTTGAAGCAATATCGTGAAGAGAATGACTCTTCTTCTCCTTTCGTTAAAATTTTTGACGGCGAAAGTTTCCAGCAAACTTCTTTTATAACATCAGGTAGTGATGGGCTCTATTTACCAGCCAACCTCAATTATAAAGTTGCTGATGGTAAAAAGAATATTGAATTAAACGGTGAGGAAGTTACGGTTTCCTTTGTAGCTTCAACTGACGCTTTAACCATCATAAAAAATTATACTTTTTATCCCACTACTTATTCTTTTGATTTGTCTATTCAGTTGATAAGCAATGCCGACTTGGTAAATGGCAAACTTAATTTATCTTTGTTATCAGCATGGGATAAAGAGGACAAAGCTGAAATGTACTCTTTTATTGGTCCAGTTACTTATAATGGTGAAGAGTTGCTAGAAGACGATTCTGAGGAGTTAGGCCAATCACCAAAAATTTACAAAGAAAATACTGTCTGGTCCGGTTACACGAGTAAATATTTTTTAAAGGCTATTTACCCAGGTGAGCAGATTGATAAACTATTTATAACTGCGGGCGAAGGTTATGTAGAAAATCGCTTCACTACACCACTTATAAGCTTGCAGACGGGCGAAAAGACAACCTTTAATTACTCATCTTATTTTGGCCCAAAACAAGATGAGTATTTGGTAGCTGCTGGTCACGAATTTAAAGATGCTATCCATTATGGTTTCTTCCATCCATTGGCTAAGCCGTTGATGGTGGTTTTGAAATTCTTTTATAACTTTATCGGTAACTATGGAATTTCGGTTATTTTATTAACCATCTGTATTAAGCTGCTCTTTTGGCCTTTAACACAAAAAAGTTATAAGTCGATGAAGGGGATGCAGAAACTACAGCCCGAAATGAAGAAGATGCGGGAGAAGTATGGTAGTGATAAGCAAAAGTTAAATCAGGAAATGATGTCTTTCTATAAGGATAATAAGGTTAATCCTTTAGGTGGATGTTTACCGATGGTTATACAAATTCCGGTATTCTTTGCCCTCTATCGAGTATTGCTTGGCTCTATTGAATTACGCCATGCACCGTTTATGATGTGGATTACTGATTTATCAGCAAAAGACCCTTACTATGTAACACCGCTTATTATGGGTGTAACGATGTTTTTTCAACAAAAAATGACCCCTACCAACATGGATCCAACACAAGAGAAAATAATGTTGATGATGCCGGTCGTATTTACTTTTATGTTTCTCAATTTTCCTGCAGGGTTGGTTTTATATTGGCTTACCAATAACTTGTTGACCATTTTGCAGCAGTACCTTATTCGTCGCCAGCCTGACTAGTAGGGTGTGACGTCGAATGAATACGTCGGATACAATTATAGCGCCAGCAACACCACCAGGCGATGGTGGTGTTGCTATCGTTCGCATCTCAGGCGCTAAAGCCCTTTCTGCGCTTCAGCATTTTTTTACCCCAACAGCTACAGTTGAAAACCTGGAATCACACCGCCTTTATCATGGCAAGCTATCTGCTCCCGATGGTTGCCTGGTTGACGAGGTTATGGCTGTCTATATGGCTGCGCCGCGTACTTATACTCGTGACGATGTGGTAGAAATTCAGTGTCACGGCAGTCAGCAGGTAGTTAAATCCATTTTAGACCTTTATCTTGCGGATGGTATTCGTTTAGCCGAACCCGGCGAGTTTACTTATCGGGCCTATATAAATGGGCGGTTAGATTTGTCGCAAGCAGAAGCGGTCTCAAGCCTTATTCATTCCAAGTCTGTTTCATCTGCTAAACAAGCACTGTCACAGGCAGAAGGTAGTTTGAGCAAGAAAATCTATTCTTTTACTGCAAAGTTAAAGCATGCTTTAGTTTTGACTGAAGCGTGGATTGATTTTCCTGAAGAGGATTTGCCCGCCGAAGATGTCCTCGTTCTTACCAATTTAATTCAGTCTGTTTGTGATGATTCATCAATAATAACAGGTAGTTATGGTGCTGGGCGTGTGTTGAAAGATGGGGCTTCAATCTTGTTGATTGGGCAACCTAATGTCGGCAAGAGTTCTTTGATGAATGCACTTCTGGGTGAGGACCGAGCGATAGTAACTTCTGTTCCAGGTACTACCCGTGACCTGCTTGAGGAAGGTATGACTATAGCAGGGGTACCAGTACGTTTAATGGATACTGCTGGCCTTAGATGCTCTTCCGATGAGGTTGAAGTAGAAGGTATTCGTCGAGCGGAAGATAAAATTTCTCAGGCCGACTTAGTGCTGCTATTGATAGATAGTACCAAGGAGATAGATGCTCTTGACTTGCATGCCTACAATCTTTGTAACCAAGTATCAACCTTTATAGTTCTAACTAAGGATGATGTGGCGCACCAGGGTATTGATTTGGGTTTTTCTGATTTGCCTTGTTATCCCGTTTCGTCTAAAACTAGTAGCGGTTTAGATGGGTTGAAGTTAGGTTTGGCCGATTTTTTGTTGGGAGACTATCTGCATGGGTCAGAGTCGGTAATGTTGGGAGAGCGCCGTCACTATGAGGCCTTGCGTCTATGTATACAGAGTCTTGAGCGCTCCTCTTTGTTGTTGCAAGAAGGGTCACCTTTAGATTTGGTTGCGTTTGAGTTGCGCGAAGCCCTATTTAATTTGGGGCAGATTTCTGGTGAAACAACAACTGAGGATCTTTTGGACGATATCTTTTCTGGTTTTTGTATTGGTAAGTAGCCAGGCTTTTTAAAAGTGAGAAAAATGTTTCACGTGAAACATTTTTACGTTTGGTGATTAGATGATAAATTATGGCAAGAAATATCAAGTAATAGTAGTTGGTGCCGGCCATGCAGGTTGTGAAGCGGCACTGGCCTCAGCACGCATGGGGTGCAGTACCCTTCTGTTAACTATTGGTCTCGATACCGTTGCGCAAATGTCGTGTAACCCTTCCATTGGTGGTTTGGCAAAAGGACACTTGGTTCACGAGATTGATGCCCTTGGTGGTGAGATGGGGATAAATATAGATGCAACCGGAATTCAGTTTCGACGCTTGAATACCCGTAAGGGTCCAGCTGTGCGTGCGGCAAGGGCACAGGCCGATAGGATGGCATACAGTGCCAGAATGAAGAATGTAATTGAAAATGAGCCTTTGTTGGATTTGAAACAAGGGCTGGTTGATGAATTGTTGGTGGAGGTAGGTCGTGTTGTTGGGGTTAGAACTCGTGAAGAGATAAGCTTTTTTGGTCAAACTATTGTGCTAACTACCGGCACCTTTATGCGTGGTCTTATTCATGTTGGCTTAAAAAGTTATGCGGGTGGACGCGCGGGTGAGCCATCAGCTGAAGGGATTTCAGCATCATTGGCAGCGCTGGGGTTAAGGGTAGGCCGTTTGAAGACCGGAACCCCGGCACGATTATCTGCACGATCAATAGATTTTGATCGACTCGATCGGCAACCCGGTGATGCGGTAATAAAGCCATTTTCGTTTATGACCGATAAGATAGAGAGACGGCAGGTAGACTGCTATATTGCTGAGACCAATGAACGAACCCACGATATAATTAGAGCAAGTCTTGACCGCTCACCACTTTTCTCTGGCGTAATTGAGGGGGTAGGTCCACGCTATTGCCCTTCAATAGAAGATAAAGTCGTCCGCTTCCCTGATAAAAAAAGTCACCAGTCATTTATTGAACCAGAAGGGGTAAGTGGTAGCGAGATGTACCCTAGTGGTTTATCTACTTCGCTGCCACCAGATGTGCAACTAGCATATTTCCGCTCCATGGTTGGATTTGAGCAAGTAGAGTTGATGCGCCCTGGTTATGCAATTGAGTACGATTTTGTTGAGCCGATGCAACTTAAGGCTAGTCTAGAGACAAAGGTGGTTTCAGGGTTGTACAATGCTGGGCAAATAAACGGCACCTCTGGTTATGAGGAGGCTGCTGGACAAGGGCTGCTTGCGGGGATAAATGCCGCGCGCGAATGTCAGGAGAAGGAGCCTATTGTTATTGGACGTGATCAAGGTTACCTGGGGGTTATGGTAGATGATCTAATCACACAGCCAACGACTGATCCATATAGAATGTTTACCTCGCGCTCTGAATATCGCCTATTGCTACGGGAAGACAATGCCGACCAGCGTCTAACCAAAATAGGTCGTGATATTGGTTTGGTCGATGATACCCGCTGGGAAAAATTTATCGCAAAACAAGAAGAGGTAGAAACAATTACCGAAATTGTTAAATCTGCAACCATTACTTCATCGAATAAAAAAGCAGTTGCAAGGCTTGAGCTAGGTAATTTGAAGAGCGGTTTAAGTTTAGAACAAATTCTCCGCCGCCCAGAAATTGCTATGACAAGGCTGGAAGAGGTGTGTGAAAAGCTGGTAGGCTTTTCTCCGCAGGCGCTTGAACAAGTAGAGATAGCGGTTAAGTATGAGGGCTATATAAAGCGTCAATT
>JADGED010000163.1 GCA_016744555.1 Desulfuromonadaceae bacterium | reverse complement strand
GTGTAACAATATGCTGATCGTTTTGTGGATATTTCCCATCCAAATGAATCCGCTCGCAGGCCATTCCTGAATTTTCTTCAGCTCCTTCCCAGAAATATTGAAAGGTCTGATACTGAACTTTGTCAAGTAATTGCTCATCAGACAAATCCATGCTCATTGCACGGACTGCGGGAGCTTTATCACTTACAACTTTAGGTACCGAAACCGGCACGCCAACCTGTGGATCAAGCTCTTCACTAGCGAGAATGATCCAATGTTGAATCAAACCATTAGCTAGAAAATCGGCAACTACTTTTTCAGCAAGAGCTTTATCGGTTAATCCGGTAAACAAATACTGAGTCGAGGTATAAACAGCTTCACCTGCAGCAAACTGACGTCCAGTTAAATACTGAATCGCCTCTTTTGCAGTACGCCCAGGGTTATCAGTTACACCGGGGCGAAAGCCGACCTCAATCAACATATCAAAATCACAAGCTAGCGGTTTGTTGATAGCATACTCTTGAATAACAGGATCAGAGAAAGGGCCAGCAGCAGCCTTATCCATTTCCTTATCATTCAGGTCTGCATCAACCGTATAAACATCAAGGGTACGTACAGCATCAAGTTCAATCTGCAAATGCTCCTTGAGTTCACGTTGAATTCTTTCGCCACGTGCGTCTTTGACTCCGTCTTTTAATCCAACAACAATTCTACTAGCCATTTTCTCTCCAAAATAAACAGACTATTGAGATGGTTGCACAAATAATTATTCAAAATGGTGCTGCGATTATCCACTACGGTTTATCTACAGCAAAACAAAAGCTGGCCTGATTCTGACTACCAACAATAATTTCTACATCCTGCCCACAGGTTTGCATAAGATCAACAAAAGATTGCTTGGCTAATTTGGGACAGTTATTTTCTTCGCTCAAGTGAGCCAAAAAAACAGCCTCCAACCCTGGCCAACAAATCTGTTCTAATAACGAACAAGATTCTATGTTTGAAAGATGACCATGACGGCTCCTAATCCGCTGTTTTAAATTCCACGGATAAGGTCCTTCCTGTAACATCTGCTCATCGTGATTAGCCTCTAAAACTAACACTCGACACTGTTTTAACTGCTCAGCAACTAGTCTTGTTGGCATGCCTAGATCGGTAGCAAAACCAACCTTACCCTCGGTTGATTCAATCGTAAAACCAACGGGGTTAACAGCATCATGAGTAGTTGAAAAAGATGATATTTGTAACTCTCGCAAAGGGAAAGTATCACCAGCAGAAAAATGTTGCAATTCCGCAATCTTGCCAAGCTTAGGTAATGCCGCATGGGTTTTGTGATCGATATAAACAGGTAACTTGTGTCGCCGTGCTAGCGGGCCAATACCACTAACATGATCACTGTGCTCATGCGTTACCAAAATAGCGTGTAAATCGTCACAGTTCAAATTAATTGAAGCAAGCCTACGCTCAGTTTCAACTCCTGACAAGCCAGCATCAATCAACAGTCGACAACCATCAACTTCAATCAAAGTACTGTTACCACGACTGCCACTTGCCAGCAAACATACCCGCACTTTATTTGTTACCTTTCATCCCCCATAGAGCGTTGCACTTATACCGAACATTTACCCTTTCTGGCAAGGTTTATAATCTATATTTCAGTGTCTAATTTCATGCCAATTACTGCCCAACTTTAAGAAAACTAACAACTATGTGCATAACGCCCATAGGTTAAGATCGGAACTCACACTCCATTAAAAAACCAAAACCAAAAACATATTTTAACAGAGAGATGGAGAGGGGCATTAGACGTTGCGCATAATCGAAATTGAAACAGTAGAGACGTTACATATAACGTCTTAATACCCCTTGTTGCTGTTATTCTTGCATGTTATATTTACGTCAATCAAATGACGCACTCAATTGGAGTTAAAGCAATGTCACAAAATGCCAAAATTTTATTAATAGATGACGAATTGGAAAGTTGTAAAGCACTATCAACTCTATTAGTTAAAAGTGGTTACATTGTAGATAGCTGTAACTCTGGTGAAGCTGCAATAATTTTACTTAAGCAGCAATCTTTTGACCTAATCATCAGTGATTTAGTCTTACCAGGAATTACCGGTATAGACATTCTCAGATGGGTAAAAGAGCATTCACCTGAAACCTGCGTTATCTTAATAACCGGTAAAGCATCTACCGATACTGCAGTTGAAGCAATGCGTGCTGGTGCTTTGGACTATATAACTAAACCATTCAACGTAGAACGACTTAAAGTAAAAATCACGAAAGCAGTTGAAAAAAATCGTCTGGTTTTAGAAAATAAATATTTACGCCAACAGCTACATGGTCGCTATCGTTTTGATAATATTATTGGTACCAGTCAAGCTATGCAGCAAGTATTCATTAGAATGGAAAAAGTCACCGGAACCGATTCTACTATTTTAATTCTTGGTGCATCTGGCACCGGAAAAGAGTTAGTAGCAAAAGCTATTCACTACAACAGTCCAAGAAAAAATGACCCTTTTATAGCGATAAACTGTGGTGCAATTCCGGCAGATTTACTTGAATCGGAACTCTTTGGTCACATAAAAGGCTCATTTACTGGGGCTATTGCCGACAAACCGGGTAAACTTGAAGCTGCAAATGGTGGCACTATATTTCTAGATGAAATTGGTGACATGCCACATCAACTCCAAGTTAAACTCCTTAGGGTTTTACAAGAACACGAATTTGAACGTATTGGTTCAACCGAAAAAATAAAACTTAATATTCGGCTCATTTCTGCAACCAATACTGACTTAGAAGAGCAAGTAAAAACAGGAAAGTTTCGGGAAGACCTATATTATCGTTTAAATGTTATTCCAATTCAGTTACCAACACTGAAAGAACGTCGTAGCGACATTCCACAACTAGTGCGTTATTTTTGTGAAAAAATCTGTAAAGAGATGAAACGAGAACAAATCACTATTGGAGTTGATGCTCTTAAAGTCATGGAGTCTTACGCTTGGCCAGGCAATGTTCGAGAAATGGAAAATATAATTGAACGCACAATAGCTCTAGCTGATAGCAGCGTTGTATGTCCTGCCGACCTGCCAGCAGACCTTTGTGGCAAAATAGCCCAATCAGATCCTTTTTCACCGCAAGTAACAGCAGATGGAATAGATATGAACTTTACAATCGCTGGTATAGAGCGAGAACTGATTCAGCAAGCAATGGTATTGGGAAAAGGGGTAAAGGCCCGAGCGGCAGAATTATTAAACATAAACCGAACCACATTGGTAGAAAAAATTAAACGGCTGGGAATGGAGAATTGAGAGTACTTTAAGGTTAAAACATTGGCCCCACTACCACGGGCAGAGGGGCCAACAAGAAACATATTAATATGGAGAAGTTTCGCCGCTACCTACTTGGCTATTTTTTCCATTTTTTTCCGTTCATTTGCATCAAGATAACGCTTACGCAAACGGATAGATTTTGGAGTAATTTCAACTAATTCATCATCGGCAATATATTCGAGTGATTGTTCCAATGACATATTTCTTGGTGGAATAATCCTAATCGCCTCATCGGTACCAGATGAACGTACGTTAGTAAGTTTCTTACCACGGCATGAGTTAACAACCAAATCGTTGTCCTTAGCGTGCTGACCAAGAATCATCCCTTCGTAAATCTGCACCCCAGGACCAACAAACAATATGCCCCGATCCTGCAGATTGTACAATGAGTAAGCAACAGTCTCACCTTTTTCAAGAGCAATAAGAACACCATTCTTACGACCCTCGATAGGTCCTTTATATGGAAGGTAATCGTGAAAGCAATGGTTCATTACTCCGGTACCACGGGTATCGGTCATAAACTCAGTACGGAAACCGATAAGGCCACGAGCAGGAATCAAAAATTCGATCCGATTGGTCCCTTCCATAGGTTGCATTGAGGTCATCTCAGCTTTACGGCTACCAAGCTTTTCAATTACAGTACCTTGGTATTCCTCAGGAACATCAATAGTAAGGTGCTCTATTGGTTCACAGCTCTCTCCATCAATCTCACGGAAAATAACCTCTGGCTTAGAAACTGACAGCTCAAAACCTTCACGACGCATATTTTCGATCAAAATAGAGAGGTGCAATTCACCACGACCTGAAACTTTGAAAGTATCGGTATTAGAGGTCTCTTCAACCCGTAAAGAAACATTGGTACGCAACTCTTTCATCAACCGCTCACGAATGTTACGTGAAGTAACCCACTTACCTTCCAGACCTGCAAAAGGAGAGTTGTTGACAATAAAGTTCATCGATAAAGTTGGTTCATCAATCGCTACATATGGAAGAGCAATTGGGTTTTCGGCATCGGCTAAAGTTTCACTTATACCAAGTTCTTCAAACCCTGCAATAGTTACAATATCACCGGCATAAGCTTCAGCTAGTTCAACTTGCTGCAACCCTTGATAACCAAGAAGCTTGCTAATTCTACCGGTTTTAATCTTTCCAGCGTGATCAATTCGAGCAACAGTTTCACCCGCCTTGACTGTACCGTTGAAAATCTTACCAGTAGCTGTACGACCAATAAACTTATTGTAATCGATGTTGGTTACCAACATTTGAAATGGAGCTGCTGGATCACCTGCAGGTGGGGCAACCTTTGCATCAATCATATCAAACAGTGGGTCTAGATTGTCTGACTCATCATCAAAATGATTTTTTGCAATACCGAATTTTGCACTGGCATAAACAATTGGGAAGTCGAGCTGATCTTCATCGGCTTCAAGCTCACAAAACAGGTCAAAAACCATATCGACAACTGCTTCAGGGCGAGCGCCAGGGCGGTCAATTTTGTTAATTACAACAATTGGCTTAAGGCCCAAATCCAAAGATTTTTTCAAGACGAAACGGGTCTGCGGCATGGGACCATCAAAAGCATCGACCAATAACAGAACCGAATCAACCATCTTGAGGATTCGCTCAACTTCACCACCAAAATCGGCGTGACCGGGGGTATCAACAATATTGATTTTCAAACCACCACGTTGTACCGATAGGTTCTTGGAGAGGATGGTAATGCCACGCTCTTTTTCCAAGTCGTTACTATCCATCACCCGCTCGGTAATCTCTTGATGCTCTCGAAAGACTCCAGACTGCACCAACATGGCATCAACAAGTGTAGTTTTACCGTGATCAACGTGAGCGATAATTGCTATATTTCTTATATTTTCTGACATCTTAAACCCTTCAAAGATTATGATTTACGCAAAGGAGCGGGAGTATGGCAGAAAGTAAGCAGAATGCCAAGAAAATAAGTCGATAAATTCGCAACTTGACACATTATTCGCAATTTCATATCTTTTTCTAGGGATACACAAATAAAAACATAAAATCTTTTTGACAGGATTAAAATCTGATAAGTTCTGATTAACCCATAAAATAAATGCTTTATCTTAGGTTAAAAACAAAAAAGTGTATTATGTTTATTTATGATTTTGATCAGCGTGTACCTGCGTTAATCTGCGGTTATGAATTTGTTTTAAATCTGAATTTAATCCGTTTTTATCCTGTTAATCCTGTCAAATTTTGTTTTAGATTTACATATTCACATTACGAGGAAATATGTCACAAAAAAATATCATCCTAACAGGGTTTATGGGCACCGGCAAAAGCACGTTAGGTCGCTTACTGGCTAAAAGTATCAATTATGATTTTGTCGATACCGATACAGAAATTGAGAACCGTGAGGGGCCCTTAATTGAAGCGATGTTGAAACAGGATGG
>JADGED010000162.1 GCA_016744555.1 Desulfuromonadaceae bacterium | reverse complement strand
AAATTAAAATTGCGCACGGACGAGTGCTATATCCACGCAGTGAAGTTTCAGATTGCATTACGTTAGCTAAAGAAAAAAAATCTGGTGCAGCCTCTTTAGGAGAAAATTTAACTCTCACCATGGAGCGAGCCGAAAAGTCACATAAAAAAAGTGCTGCCACTAAGAAAAAAATGGGGGTAGAAGAGAATAAGATTGAAAAGCTAGCGGATAAGATTTCTACCATAAACAAAGAAACGGAAAAGTTAGTTTTAGACGCTGAAAATGCTATGGGTGAGGCAAAGGTTTGTTATGATGCCGTTTCCGTCCCCAAAGCCCCCATACCGGTGCCAGACGTAATAGGCAAAAACACAACTCAAGCACGTCGAAAACTAACCGACTCTGGACTACTAGCAAAATTCAAAGGTGGAAATTCGGCACCAACCAAAGCAGAAGCGTTCCACGTGGCATCACAAAAACCTGAACCTTGGGAATCGATAATACCAGGAAATACTGTTTCGCTTATTGTTTACGGAAGCTACATTGGTGAAAGTATCCCCAATGTAGAGGGGCTTACCGTCAAAGAAGCAAAAAAGGAAATTACTGATGCCGGCTTTACAACCAAACTCGCTGGCGGCGACTCCGCACCAAGCGAGGAGCTAAAATTCAAGGTTCAAAAACAATGGCCAAAAGCGGGAGAAACGGCTGAAGAAGGTGCGACCATAAAGATTACTGTTTATGGTGCTCCAGAATATACGCGAGTTCCTTCTATCGTTGGCAAGCCTGCTGCTCAGGCAAAATCATCACTAGATAATGCTGGACTAAAGCACTCTTTATACGGTGGTGATGCGGCAACAAAAAGGTCAATGAGCTATAAAGTACAGAGGCAGGCACCTAAAGCTGGAGAAAAAGTCATTAAAGGTAGCCTAGTTATCGCTCATGTTTATGGCAATTTTGATAAACAAGCCGCTCTTGCCGAAAAAACCTGTAAAAATTTCCCAGGCACAACCATCCAGTGGGATGATGAAAAAGATACCGCTTGGTGTGTCTGCCCTTCCGGCCAAGTTTTCAATAAAGAGAAAAATCGCTGTATTACAGATCCGCGTATTGCCGAAAGAAAGAATAATCAACGTAACTTTTGGAATGCTGTTATAAATACAGCCATTCCAATAATCGCTAATGAGATCGCTTCTGGTGGAGGTAAGCCGTCAGGAAGCAGAACTGGAGGAAACTCTAATGGGAACAGTACCGGTTCGAGTACCGGTGGTTCTGGGAGCAGTTACGGTGGCGGTAGCGGTAGCGGTGGAACGACTAAAAGTGGCGGCGATCCGGATGAATGCGAAATCAAATTCTGCCCATCATGTGCAAGTGCTGGTATCGACCTGTTTAAGGTCGCTACTAATGACCAATGTAATGAATGTCGAGATAATAAAAGTGACGAGATCAGTAAATGTATTCGAGGAGAGAAGACTGGCCAGGGGACAAAATATGCTCCGAAAGATTACTATGTAACTCTCTGCACGAAAACATGGAGTAATCTAGAAAAAAGGTATATTTGCAAATGGCCCTATACACATAATATTTATCATAAATCTAAGCATACGCCGAATCCTAAAGTAAAGGTCTATGGTCCAGATTCACATGACAACTGCTACAACTATTGGATAAAAGCAGCGAGAGAAAACAAATAGGAGGACAGAGAACTAATGAAAAGAATTGCGAAGTTTTACATAGTATGTGTGTTGTTGCTGAACTTCAGCTCGATTGCTGCGGCTATCGAAATCAAGGGAGCTGTCGTCGGCACATCAGGTCTTAATGTTACCGTTAAATTTACCGGAAAAAACATTCCTGTGTCAGGAGACCTGATGGATATCTCCTTCTCTATCCCTGGGGGAGATTCCCTTTCAGTAGGCACTTGGAAAGTAACCAGCGTATCTGGCAATCTTGTTTCGGCATCGGTCGTCGAACATACTGGAACTCCGGCAAAAGGGCATCAAGCTGTCATTAATTCGCCTAACCCGGCAAAAAGAAAAATAGTAAAAAAGAAAAAAACTGTCCAAAAAAAGAATAAGGTTACAAAGAAACCCTTGCCAAGCAACTTAGCACCAGAAGTTCGAAAAGTTATTGCAATGATGCAAAATGACGATTCTGTCACTAAAAGAAATGGTGCAAAAACAGCCTATAAAAAGTTTGGCAACAACGATGTTGTACTGGAAGTTGCAGCAGAAGAGCTAGAAAAATGGCACACATCAAAAACTAAAGATCGCTACCATCCAGATGCGTTGTCATGGCTATGTAACGTTTTAGGGGCATCAAAAGACATACAATATGCAGATCTACTAAAAACCGTGTACCGAAAGTGCCCACATAAAAAAGTGCGTAAGTACGCGAAAAAAAATCTGCGCAAGCTTCGCTAAATTGAAAAGTGGAAGTTACCGCCTACTGCCGGGCTAAACGGAGATTATCTATCTGCGCTTCGAAATTTGAGCGAAACGGATTGATATCCAAACCACCCCGGCGGGTGTAGCGGGCATAAACGGTCAGTTTTTCAGGCTGGCAGTGACGCATTAAATCGACAAAGATTCGCTCGACACACTGTTCATGAAACTCATTATGTTGGCGAAAAGAGATCAGGTAGCGCAACAACGCTTCTGGGTTAATTTTGCCCCCCTGATAGCGGATTAAAACACTGCCCCAATCGGGCTGATTGGTAACCAAACAATTACTTTTCAACAAATGGCTATGTAGCTCTTCACTGACCTGCTGTTGCGAGTCGGTAGCGTTTTTGAGCAATTCGGGATCAAGGGCGTAATTATCAACCTCGATATCCAAACCATCGATACATTGCCCCGGTAACGCCTGGATCTTCTCACTGACAAAATGGTCACTAGCGAGCAAACGCACCTTAACTTCAGCGCCGGCGGCTCTTGCCAGATCAGCACTCATAACCGCTTCAACCTGAGAAAAATCGGCAAACTTTGTCTGATTAAATGAATTAAGATAGAGCTTAAAAGATTTTGACTCAATCAAATTGGGGGATTCGCAAGGAAAATTAAACTCCCCCATAGCGACAATTGGCTTACCCTTAGCGTTAAGCCACGACAATTCATAGCCATTCCAAATATCGTAACCACTAAATGGCAAATTGCCAGCGACACCAATTTCATCCCGTTTTAACTGGCGGGGAAATGGGCAAAGAAGTTGCGGATCGTACTCCGACTTATATGAGGTCGCTTTACCTAAAAGCAACTGCGATTCTAGCTCTGACATGGAAACCTTTCTACAATTTCATTTAGAATAAAAAATATTACCACTTTTAAACAATTACTGCTATTATTCCACGTCAAATCCGGTTGGAATAGAATCTAAGCGGTTGAAGCATAAGTACTTTTTACACACCAGTCAACATGGAGAAAATATTATGAAAGTCGGATTAGTCGGTTGGCGGGGCATGGTTGGTTCCGTGCTAATGCAAAGAATGGTAGAAGAGAACGATTTTGCCGAAGTCACACCGGTTTTCTTCTCAACCTCGCAAGCAGGGCAAGCTGCTCCAGATTTTGGTCAAGGTGCAGGCACACTAGAAAACGCCAGCGACATTAGCAAGCTAGCGGAACAAGATATAATCATCACCTGTCAAGGTGGCGATTACACCAAAGATGTCCACCCCAAATTACGTGCTGCGGGCTGGGACGGTTACTGGATTGATGCCGCATCTTCGTTGCGGATGGATGACAATGCCGTTATCATTCTTGACCCAATAAATCAGGGCGTTATTGATGATGCCTTGAAAAATGGCTGTAAAGATTTTATCGGTGGTAACTGCACCGTAAGCTTAATGTTGATGGCTATTGGTGGCCTGTTCAACGCCGGTCTAGTCGATTGGGTCAGCTCGATGACCTACCAGGCAGCCTCTGGTGCTGGCGCACCAAACATGCGTGAATTATTAGCGCAAATGGGAACCCTAAACGATTGCGTTGCCGAAGAGTTAAATACCCCTGGATCAGCAATTTTGGATATCGATCGTAAGGTCACCGATAAACTACGTAGTGATGACTTTCCAAAAGCTGAGTTTGGCTTTCCACTAGCCGGCAGCGTGCTGCCATGGATTGATCGCGAAGTGGAAGATGGCCAAAGTCGTGAAGAGTGGAAAGGTATCGCCGAAACTAACAAGATTCTTGGCAACGAGACCCAAATTCCCATTGATGGCATCTGTGTCCGGATTGGCTCCATGCGTTGTCACAGCCAGGCGCTAACGATCAAACTCAACAAGGATCTGCCAATTGAGGAAATCGAAGCCCTGATCAGCAATAGCAACGATTGGGTCAAGTTGGTGCCAAATAACAAGGAAGACACCTTGAACCAACTTACCCCAGCAGCTATCTCGGGCACATTGGAAGTTCCTGTCGGCCGAGTCCGGAAAATGCACCTGGGTGCTGAATATATTTCGGTGTTCACTTGCGGTGATCAACTGCTTTGGGGAGCCGCAGAACCGCTACGCCGAATGCTACGGATTATTGCCGCAAAATAATTTTGTTTGCACCACCACTGTGCACTGCAAAATCATATAACATTAAGAACAAAAAAAGCCCCCGACAAATTTGTCGGGGGCTATATATTTATCAACAATTCTTTAAGTAAAGATTTTAGCTATAAAGGTCGATAAGTCACCATGTCTAAAGATATTATAAAATTAATCAGCTTGCTGGTCGTTGTTGGTGCCATAATTTTTGGCCTCTACCTCTGGGGCAAATCGGTAGACAACAAAACTAAATACCAGCACCCAATCACCCGCCCTGGAGCAGGCTGGTAAATCTTAGAGATTTACAGTTTCTCTTCAATTTCGGGAAGATCCAAGCCAAATGCGCTGTGGAGCACTCGTACTGCGAGCTCGGTGTACTTTGCCTCAACCACGCAAGAGACCTTAATCTCACTGGTTGAAATCATCTGAATATTGATACCTTCGTTTGACAAAGCAGCAAACATGGTGCTTGCAACACCAGCATGAGAACGCATACCAACACCGATAATTGAGACCTTAGAAATCTCTTTATCCTCGCGTACCCCTCTGGCATTAATTTCTTTGGCTATTTTTTCAACGATCGGTACCGCTTTAGCGCAATCACCCTTAGGAACAGTAAAGGTAACGTCGGTTGCACCTTCATGTGAAATATTCTGGATAATCATATCCACAGTAATACCGTTTTCACTTAGTGGTGAAAAAATCTGCGCCGAGATACCGGGCTGATCTGGCACTCCAAAGATACTGATTTTTGCCTCATCCTTATTATAAGCGACACCTGAAACTAGAACAGTTTCCATTTCACCATCCTCCTTCATTACCAGCGTACCCTGTCCATCATGGAAACTGGAGCGTACGTGGATAACTACGTTATATTTTTTAGCGAACTCAACACTTCGAATTTGTAGAACTTTTGCCCCGAGAGAAGCCATCTCCAGCATCTCATCGTAGGATATTTTTTCAATTTTCTGCGCTTCCGGCACCATCCGTGGGTCGGTGGTATAAACACCATCAACATCAGTGTAGATCTCACAGACATCAGCGGTGAGTGCCGCAGCAACAGCAACCGCTGAAGTATCGGAACCACCACGACCTAAGGTTGTGATATTACCTTCGCCATCGGTACCCTGAAATCCTGCAACAATAACAATTGTCCCTTGTTTCAAATCGGCACGGATGTTTTTATCATCAATACTTTTTATCCGCGCCCGGGCGTGAGCTTTGTCGGTAAGCATTGGAATTTGCGAGCCTAAA
>JADGED010000161.1 GCA_016744555.1 Desulfuromonadaceae bacterium | reverse complement strand
GCATACTAACCATCCGTCCTGGCCCCGCAGCCCTTGCTTTTTCAGGAGTGGTTATCATTACAATGCTCGCAGCCGAGGCCTTTGACCCTCGATTGATTTGGGATAAATTAGAGGAGAACACGCATGACCAATAAACAAGCGATTATCAGCCAGAAAAAAAGGTTTTCAATGGTGTGGATTATCCCCATTGTTGCGTTACTCCTCGGTGGTTGGATGGTCTTGCATAACTATTCGACCCAAGGGCCAGTGATCACTATTCAGTTTGCTAACGCAGATGGTTTGGTAGCTGACAAAACCCACATCAAAGCGCTAAGTGTGGATATTGGTATCGTCCAGCGCGTAGAAATTAATCCAGATTTTGATGGTGTCTTGGTTACTGCGCAAGTTAAAAAGGAGATTAGTCCGCTGTTGCGATCGGATAGTCAGTTTTGGGTGGTTCGGCCACGCTTTGGTGCAACTGGTGTCTCAGGGTTAAGTACTCTCCTTAGTGGTGCTTATATTGAATTATCCCCGGGAAGCTCAGATGAAATGAGTGAAAAATTTATCGGCCTTGAAGACATTCCCCCCACTCCGACAAACACTCCTGGAGTTAGACTCACATTGATCAGCGACAAAGATACCTCACTGAGCGTCGGTGAACCCGTACTGTATCGTGGGTTTACCGTTGGTCGTGTTGAGAAAACTGTTTTTGATATTGAGAACCGTCAAGTGCGCTCCGATATTTTTATTGATGCTCCGTACAATGATCTAGTAAGCAGCGCTAGCCGTTTTTGGAATGCTAGCGGCATAACCGTCGATATGGACGCCGAAGGGGTCAGGGTTATCAGTGAATCCATGGAGACTCTATTTATGGGCGGTGTATCCTTTGCACTTCCAGACAATATCCCTGCCGGCGAGGCCGTTGAAAGTGGTGGAACGTTTACACTCTATCCGGACCAACAGAGCATTAATGATACCCAGTTCCAGTACAGTAGTGATTATGTATTACTCTTTAACAGTTCTGTGCGTGGACTTTCCGTTGGTGCTCCTGTTACTTTTCGTGGACTCGATATTGGTCATGTTGTTGATATCTCTTTCGACTACATCTCCACTGATATTCTTGAATTCGACAATGAAATGGTTCCAATTCCCGTTCTTATCCGGATTACTCCGGCAGCTTTGACTGGGGACGATTCCGAACTGATGCTTAAAAAATTGCAACAGCGAATTGATGAAGGTATTGATGCAGGGTTGCGAGCTAGCCTCAAAACCGGAAACTTGCTCACTGGGAGCCTGTATGTTTCTCTCGATTTTGTTGATGATGCCGAACCCGCTGGCGCTAAAACGATCGCTACTTACGCATTGATTCCAACTATTTCAGATAGCTTTGATCAAATTCAGACCAAGGTCAGCACTTTGCTCGATAAGTTTAATGAATTGGCGTTGAAGGAGACAGTCGATGATGCAGGGCAGGCCTTACGTGAAGTGGGAACGGCGGCTAGCCGGGCTGAGACCACCCTTGCCCACCTTAATACTTTACTTGGTAGCGAAGAGGTTCAGCACTTGCCTGAGAACCTAAACGACACCCTGCTGGAGTTACGGAATAAGTTAAGTGCTATTGTTTCTGATTATTCAGCGGGATCGCCAGTATATGGTCAGCTTGATCAGAACCTTGATCAGCTACAACAAATGCTGTACAGCATTGAACAACTGTCCAATCAAGTTGGCACCCAACCAAGTAGTTTGATTTTTTCTGACCCCAGATCTGCTGATTTAGCCCCGGAGGGATCACGATGAAAACCTCAATAATTGTTACCGTTGTGCTATTGATGACTCTGTGTGGTTGCGCTCAAACAATGGCACCGCAAAATCACTATTATTTACTCAACCCACTGCAAAACCAGCAAGTTGGATTGAGCACAACACCACCAACGGTGCATATTGATCTCGCTCAATTTTTATCTCAAGGTTCGTTGGTTCTTCAGCTCAATGAACAACAGATTCAGCCAGGCCATTACCATCGTTGGGCTGAACCTCTATCTGGAATGATTAAACGTTACCTGCAGCGGCAGTTACAGCAGCGAAATCAATTTCAGGAAAAGAGCTCCATCGCCATAGTGATTGATCGTTTCCACGGTTCACCAACTGGTGAGGTATGGCTTAGTGGTCAGTGGTGGCAAGACAATAAAATTCCTCACCGCTTTGATTATCACGCCAAACAAGATCAAGCTGGTTACGATGGGCTTGTTGTCACATTACAACACTTGCTTGATCTTTTAGCGAAGGAGATTGCCACTCCGGTACCAGTCGACAATTGAAAGATGTCACTACTGTGTAGCTTGTTTACCCTTTTACGTTACCTCTAGCAGTAATTTTTCTGCTAGCACCAAAACATCATCCTCTGGTTCTCTCGGGTTTTTATGACCGAAGCTGCGAATCTTTGAGCTAGACCATCTATGATTGTAGTGGCTTGGTTGATATCTGCAGTATTTTCACTAAGAGTTGTTTCTTTTCTTATCGATTTACGTATGTTGTTCCCAATTTCCTGACGATGAGCAAACGGTAGATTTGATACATTTGATTCCATGTTATGCTGGAAAGCTAACTTGCATACAGAAAAGATGAAATTGTGAAAGAAAATCTAAAATCAAAGGGGTGGCAGCGCCCAGAAATCCTCCTATTTGTAATGGCCTTTGCCGTCCCATTAAGTTTTGCCGCTTGGCAGGCGTTGTTGAATAACTTTGCCATTGAGCGGGCTGCCTTCACTGGTAAAGAAATGGGGATACTGCAATCACTGCGCGAAGTTCCAGGCTTTTTGGCCTTTGGTGTGGTGTTTGTGCTGCTGCTGGTTAGGGAGCAATCCTTGGCGTTGATTGCATTGTTATTGTTGGGAGTGGGGACGGCGTTGACGGGATTTTTCCCTTCGGTCGTCGGCCTTTATTTTACCACTGTGCTTATGTCCCTGGGTTTTCATTATTATGAAACCATCCAGACTTCTCTGACTCAACAATGGATTCCCAAAAAGCATGCAGCTGAAATTTTTGGTCGCTTAATTGCGGTCGGCTCTTTTTCTGCGATTATTGTTTTTTTGTTAATTTGGCTGGCAACCAATTGGGGCCATTTTGATTATCGCTGGTTGTATCTCGGTTTTGGTGGGATGACGATAGCTATAGCAGTAGCGGCACGGTTAATGTTCCCACAGTTTCCGCAACACACGGTACAGCACAAGCATATGGTGCTACGTAAACGTTACTGGCTTTATTATGCGTTGGTTTTTATGTCGGGGGCACGACGGCAGATATTTATGGTTTTTGCCGGATTTTTGATGGTAGAAAGGTTTGGCTATACGGTTAGCAATATCGCACTATTGTTCTTAATTAATGCGACTTTAAATGTACTGTTTGCCCGAAAAATAGGTCGGCTCATTGCCAAAGTGGGTGAACGCAAAGCTTTGATGATTGAGTATATTGGTTTGATGTTAGTCTTCGCTGGTTATGCTGTAGTTGAAGTTCCATGGATGGGGGCGGTACTGTATGTTTTGGATCATCTTTTCTTTGCCCTAGCCATTAGCCTAAAAACCTATTTTCAAAAAATAGCCGCTCCCGAAGATATCGCCTCAACTGCCGGAGTTAGCTTCACGATTAATCACATCGCTGCCGTGGGTTTGCCAGTAGTTTTTGGGCTGATCTGGTTAACATCACCTGCTTTGGTCTTTTTCATTGGTACCGCAATGGCACTGATCTCTTTCTTGCTATCACTGTTAATCCCACGTCACCCCGAGATGGGGAATGAAACTTGTTTTAACGCTATTAAAAATTTAGCTGAATGAGTTTCAGGGGCATCTGCAAAGGAAACTGAGTCAAGTATGGTGTCTTTGGAATTGCCAGAAATGGAAGCTAAACGTAGGTCAACAGTAGACTTGGCCATATTGATTTTTTAAAGGTTTATATTACCGTATCTATTGGAGAAACAACATGGAGAAAGCTCAATTAAAAATAGAATTACAGAGAATTGTTTACACTGCTGGTGAAATGATGGTGCAGGCTCGTGATGACATTAGTTTCACCAACACGTTCAAGGACGATGGCAGTCCTGTAACCGATATTGATGAACGGGTGCAGGCATTTATTGAAACTGAGCTAACAAAAATATCCACTTATAAAATGATAGGTGAAGAGAGCCAAACCCATACCGATGATGAAACCTATTGGGCCATAGATCCTATTGACGGCACTTGGGGGTATATTAGTTATGAGAACACTTCGGTTGTAAATTTGTCATTGATTGAACAAGGGAAAGTTGCAATAGGCATTGTCTATAACCCTTTTACCAATGAATATTTCTCTTCTTTTGGCGATGGTGCATATGTAAACAAGCATGAATTACCAATTGTGAAAAATGACGAGGTTACTATTGTAAATTTTTGCCCTAGTCCCAAAATCCATTGTGAAAAGCCGCTGTTTGATTTGTTGCGTGAAGGGACAATTAAAAAACTTACCGCAATTGGCGGTTCTGTCTCTTATGCAATGTGCATGGTAGCAAAAGGTAGTTTTAGTAACTATCTGGTTTACTTTAATAAGCAGTCAAGCCCTTGGGACTTTTCGGCTTCTCATTTAATTGTAAAACAGGCAGGAGGTATGGTAACTGATTTGGATGGAAATGAAATTGATCCAAACTGTCATGTCGGATATTTCTTGGCTAGTGATACTAAAAAGAATCATCAAGGGTTATTGAGTCTATTGGCAAACTCTCTATAGAATATTTTGACTAAGCAATAGCACTGATGATTGAGCTAAATAGAACCGTAATAATAAAGCCAGAGTTGTAAAGAGGCATACTAAATATCTCCTGGCCTCAATTAATTAAATTATTGGTAGCAAAGCATAAAACAAATCAATCGCTAGGGGATTGAACAACTACTATGTTTGGCTTATCGGCAGTTCGACAATAAATTTGGCTCCATTGCCAGGCTCAGATTCGAGCCGAAGATTTCCTTTGTGCTTATCAACAACAATAGTGTGAGAGACAAAAAGCCCCAATCCAGTCCCTTCGCCGACTTTCTTGGTTGTAAAGAAAGGATCAAAGATCTGCGCCCTGATATTTTCATCAATTCCAGGTCCATTGTCTTCGATTGCTATCTGAGCCATCTCATCAACAAGCGAAGTTTTGATTCTAATTCTAGGATTCTTTATTTTGTTTTTGGCTAAGGAATGTGCGGAATTCTGAATCAGATTCAGGAGTACCTGTTCAATCTCAGGCACAACACAAGAAATCGTTGTGAGTGCCGGATCATACGTGGTTTCAATGCTCATATTCTGAAAATCATAATCTCTTTTTAGACTGTAATCAGAATGAGCTAATTTCAGACTTGTCTCAACCAAATAGACGATATCAACAGCAGCGACATCACGCAGGTGAGGACGACTAAACTCGAGCAATGATTTTATAATATCTGCTGCTTTGAGTGCTGCCTGGACACTATTTTCGCACACAGATAGAACCTTACTCTTCTCCAAAAATAGCTGTACTTTATGAATATCGACACCACAATCAATCGCCCTTTGGGTATTCCGTGAATTGTCGGGGTTAAGCCTCATCTCAATAAGTTGATGCGACTGCAGTATGATGCTTAAAGGGTTATTAACCTCATGGGCGACTCCAGCGGCTAGTCCAGCTATAGTTGCTAACTTCTCGTTAAGAAAAATCTGGTTCTCTATCTTTTTCTTTGCGGTTATATCTTTCGCAACATGAATAATGTTCTCCAGTTCTCTAGTTCACCAG
>JADGED010000160.1 GCA_016744555.1 Desulfuromonadaceae bacterium | reverse complement strand
CCTCTTGTGAGGCGAGGCCAAGTAGATCTGCAATTTTTCCGTAGCTGAAGCGTGTTTTTAGTAGCCCATCGTTATCGCTAACACCTTCGGCTAAAATAATAGTTCGATGTTTGGGAATAGATGCATTTAGATCAGTATAAAAATCTTCTTGACCTAAATGGATCATCCCCGCTAATCGAACTTGTTTATGGTCATGCAGATAGACTCGTTCCGTCATGTATAGACCGTTAGGTTTTAGTTGGACAAACCCTGCGGTGGCAGTGCTTATGAGGTTAGTGCCAAAAGAGTAGCTACATAAAAGTAGCCAGAAAGGGACAAGGGGAATGCTTATTAGAATAAAAAGGATTAAATTTCCCCTACTGAAAGATGGTTCTTTTTCTGCGGTATTTTCGGCCAATTTTTTATTCTTAAGGCTGCGATTCCGCTTGAACATAGCTATAGCTAATAGCAATTGTCCTACTGCAATAGATAAAAGGGTATTGTCGCTAGCAGCAAGTGGCCAGTAGTTAAGTAAGCTCCATGCCAGCCAAAGAAAAATTGGAAATAACACCTTTTTCGGCAGGTGCCTGTTGAAGCTTAGTCCTAAATAAATCACGCTAGCGAGAACAATACATAGCAGCCAGAGAAAGTTTTGTGGCCACGTTAACAGCGTAATGTCAGCAAATTGGGACAGCAGTTGATGGGACAGTGAGAGTGCAGCCATGGTGAGAAATAGCTGTAAAAATAAATCGGATAACTTTTTCATTGGACTCCTAAATAGCAATTATGGCTAAACTTTATTGTTATTTTATTGGCATGTCAATAAACACATATTGCCGAGTAGGTAGCCATGATTTGGCGCTGCAAAAGCAGCGTGGTATTTTCAAGTAGGGCAGGTTGTATTGGCATGGATGCAACATGCTGAGATATAAGCTGTAGCAAGAATCGGGTGGGCAACGTAACGCAAAATTGCTATGCTTTATTTTAATAAATATGAATATGAATTGGATTAATAAAGGAGCAAGCATGAATAATAGATTTGCGCCAGGGTGCGCCCTACTAATCTACAAGCCAGAGCTTGCTGATAAAGTATTTCATGTCCTTGAAAATAAAATACCCGAACTCGCCATCCATACGACCTGTTGTCACCACCAACCTAATCAGCCCGAGGGAACACGGATCATTAATGTTTGTGCTGGATGCGATAGGCGCTATCGAGAACTTTATCAAGGAGTTGCAACTGTCTCTCTTTGGGAGTTGTTGGCTGAAAGTGACAATTTTCCTTTTCCCGATTACAGTCAACGCGAAATGTCTATTGTTGATGCCTGTCCAACTCGTGATCAAAGCCGGGTGCATGATGCCGTTAGGGTTCTGCTGAAAAAAATGAATATTAAATTGATCGAACCACAGTATACTAAAGCTGAGGGTACCTGCTGTGGCGACCGCTTTTACGGTGTTTTACCTGTAGGTAAAGTAAAGGAGCAGATGAAAAAACGTGCTGCCGAAATGCCTGTTGAGGATGTAGTTGTCTACTGTGTCTCTTGTATTAAGTCGATGCACATTGGTGGCAAGCGTCCCCGCTATCTGGTTGATTTGCTGTTTGGTGAAGAGACTCACCCAGGGACCTTCGAGCCAGAACTGTGGCACGCTGAATTGGATAAGTTTATTGCGGCCCATTAAAGCCCTTAATTCACTGCCGGATTGAGTGAAGTACAACTTAAAAAATATGTGCTTAGGTTGTATTTGTATGTTTTTGAACTTAAATTTGATTGTAATTAATATAAGTACGGAGTTGTGAAATGCCTAAAATTGATGCATTTGAAAATAATAGTGATGCCTATGATGAATGGTTTGATAAAAATTCTGCAGCTTATGCCGCAGAATTAAAAGCAGTTCGACAGTTGCTCCCAAGTGGTGATGTGCAAGGGATGGAGGTTGGGGTTGGCTCTGGGAAGTTTGCAGTACCATTAGGGATAAAAGTTGGGGTAGAGCCATCGCCACAGATGGCGGCCAAGGCGAAGCAACAGGGGATAGACGTCCATCCTGGCATTGCTGAGAAATTGCCGTTTGCTACTGAACAATTTGATTTTGTTTTAATGGTGACCACAATCTGTTTTGTCGATGATGCTGTGCAATCGTTCTGTGAAGCGCTACGAGTTTTAAAATCAGGTGGGTCTATAATTGTCGCTTATGTAGACAAGGCCAGTGATTTAGGGCAAAAATATTTGTTAAATCGAGAGAAAAGTAAGTTTTACCAGCAAGCTACTTTTTATTCGACCGCAGAGGTTCTAGGTCACTTGCAAAGTGCTGGCTTTGGCGCAACAGAGATAAGGCAAACCTTAATTCCTGCTGCTCCTGAGCAAACGGTTAAAGATGGTTACGGTGATGGTGCATTTGTAGTAGTGAAAGCTTATAAAAAATAAATTTAACTTTTTTGGTCTTTTTTCTCGGTAATCGTTAATTGTTCAGATTTTTGTCAGATATGGTTGTTACTATGAAATAAATTCACAATGCTTGCGAGAGGGGTGTCTATGTTGAATTTATGTCGTAGTGTGGTTTTTGCCATTGTTTTAGTGTGTTTACTTGTGTCTACTGGGCTGGCTAGCAACTTCCCGTCACAGGCTATTGTCGCCGCTGAAAAGTTTGCTGGATTCATTGATAAAGAAAAATATGATACCGCTTATGACAGTGCCTCTGATTTTTTTCAGATTACTTTAAGCAAGGAAGAGTGGATCAAAAAGAGGCAGCAAACTAATTTTTTGGTTGGATCTGTGCAAGAAAGAAAATTGGTTTCTGTCCGTTCACGGACAGAATATCCTCGTTTGCCAGACGGAGAGTACCTAGTTGTTTATTTTGAAGCACGAACTGAATATAAAGAAAAAGCTGCTGAAGTTATGTTGGTCAAATTAGATGGCGATAGCTGGCAAGTGTGCTCATATCGATTGAAGTAGTTACTTATGGTTTGGGCAGATGATGTTTTTAAGAAAGTGGGCTTTATGCCCACTTTTTTTGTTTAACAATTGGTAATCGCAGGGGCTTCTATAGCAGTCAGATACTCCTCACCCCACTGATACATCAATTTTAAAATCGGCACGACGCTTTCCCCTCTTGTCGTAAGGGAATATTCTACACGTGGCGGTACTTCGGCATAAACTTTACGGTTAATTAGCCCATCCCGCTCCAATTCACGTAACTGCTGAGTGAGCATTTTTTGCGTTACTTTCGCTAACCGTCGCTGCAATTGACTAAAACGTAAGGTTTTAAAGCTAAGTTGCCACAAAATTAGTGATTTCCATTTGCCACCAATAATGTCCAACGTAACAGAAACGTTGCAGCGATATTCTTTATTTTCGTTCATAATCCCTCTATTTATCTATTAGTATCTTTTTGGGTACTACAATACTTAAAAGTATGTACTTGTTTTTAAAAGCTATACTGGCTAGTTTTATGGCTAAACGTTACTAAATGTCAATATTTCTATTTAAGGAGGCTTTGATGTCGACACAATTTAAAGCACTGTTGGTTGAGCAACCAGAAAAAAAGGTTTTTACTCGTTCAGTAGTTACCCGTTCAATTGATGATTTGCCCGAAGGGGAGCTGGTCGTTAAGGTTCATTATTCCTCACTGAATTTTAAAGATGCCCTTTCTGCGGTAGGCAACCCTGGGGTAACAAGAAACTTCCCCCACACTCCGGGGATAGATTCCGCTGGCGAAGTCGTATCTTGTTCTGATGGTGCATTTCAGCCCGGCGATAATGTTATTGTTACCAGCTACGACTTAGGTATGGAGACCGATGGTGGTTTTGGTCAACTAATTCGGGTGCCAAGTAAGTGGGCACTAAAGTTACCGGAAGGGTTAAGCCTAAAAGAGAGTATGATGCTTGGTACCGCTGGTTTGACAGCAGCGCTTTCCGTTCAGGAATTAGTTGAGAATGGAGTCACTCCAGAAAAAGGGCCGGTATTAGTTACTGGTGCAACTGGCGGGGTCGGTAGTCTAGCTGTGGCAATTTTGGCAAAAATTGGCTTTGATATTACTGCGGTGACCGGAAAGCTGGAAGAGACTCCATACCTAGAAAGTTTAGGTGCAAAGCGAGTGATTGATCGTGAAACTTTGCTTAAGGGGAATGAACGTCCAATGTTGAAAACCACTTGGGCCGGTGTGGTAGATTGTGTTGGCGGTGATATGCTTGCTGCAACAATTAAGTCTGCACAATACGATGGCGTTGTTACTTGCTGCGGTCTGGTCGCCTCAATTGATATCCCAATTAATGTTTTTCCGTTTATTTTACGTGGTGTCAGACTGATTGGTATCGATTCCGCCGAATGTCCAATGGAACGGAGAACTCGGGTATGGCAACGCTTGTCCAGCGAATGGAAGCTGGATAATTTATCTGGAATGGTAGATGAAATTACCCTCGATGGCTTGGAAGAAAAAGTCCAGTCTATGCTTAAAGGTGGCGCTAAACGTCGTGGATTGGTGAATTTATTGGATAGTTAACTTGTAAATTGGGTAATTCTATTTGCTACTACTGGTATTTTGGAGACATGTGATAATGATATGTCTCTGAAATGCCAGCGTTATTAGGTAAAAGGATTATCTCTTCCCCTGTAAATGTCACCACCCCTGAGTTTTCCTACCCCTTACAACAAGCTTTTGCTACCATGTTTAGATGCTTTCTTTGGTAGATACCCATATCCACATTGATCCTGAAAATATATGCGAGTTAAGTATTGATTCGTCTCCATCTCCGATTTCTTGTGAACTTGATAAGTTTATCGTCCCTGGAGTGCAATGCTGTAATTGGGCTGCAACTGCACGCTTGGCGGAAACAGATGAGCGTATTTTGTTTGCTCCTGGAGTCCATCCCGCTTATGTCGAGCAGTGGTCGTCAGTAGAAGCTAATAGGCTTCGTGAATTGACCCTTAATCCAAACGTTGTAGCGATTGGCGAGATTGGTTTAGATGGCGTAGTTGCCACTTCATTGTTGCAACAGGAACATGTGTTAAGGGAACAATTACAGATTGCCATTAAGGCTAAATTGCCAGTATTGTTACACGCTCGGCAGGCAACGGGTAAGTTGCTTGAAATTTTACGCGAATTGCAGGTCGGCATAAAAGTTGGAGGTATTTGGCATGGGTTTTCTGGTAGCCTGCAGGTGGCGCATGAACTCGTTGCCTTGGGGTTTAAGCTCGGGGTCGGTCCGATTTTGCTGCGCCCAAATGCCCGTAAGTTGCCTGCTATTGTAACCGAGTTGCCAGCCACAGCATTGGTGTTAGAAACTGATTTTCCCTATATGGCAAATAATCCAACAGTTTTATTGCGTGTGGCAGAAAAAGTAGCAGAATTGCGTAGTTGCTCATTGCCGTCTGTCGCACAAATTACAACCTATAATGCTAAGCAATTGTTGCGGTTTTAAAGGGAAGTTTCTATGGAAAATGGACGTTTTGATCGGTTGCAGCGCTTGGTTGGTCAAGTTGGCTTTGAGCAATTACAAAAATCTTCCGTCGCCGTATTTGGCGTTGGTGGAGTTGGTGGCTACGCCGTTGAAGCATTGGTGCGCAGCGGTGTAGGCAAGTTGGTGTTGATCGATTTTGATACTGTTGCTGTTAGTAATATTAATCGGCAAATTCAAGCTTTAGATGCAACTGTTGGCAGGGTAAAAGTTGACGTGTTGGCCGAACGCTGCCTAGCGATTAATCCAGCGATTAAAGTTGTGGCGGAAAATGTTGCCTACCAAGCTGAGAAATTTGAAAATACGGTTCTCGAATTGCAAAGCGAGAAAGGGCACATGCGACACATCAAACGGTAGCTACGGACC
>JADGED010000015.1:19822-20135 GCA_016744555.1 Desulfuromonadaceae bacterium | reverse complement strand
GGGTAAAGCTACTTGTTGTCGCTTGTAATACTGCCTCTGCAGTTGCATTACCAATCTTACGTGAACGATTTAAGTTACCGGTGATAGGCGTTATAGAACCTGGGGCCAGAAGGGCGGCACAAAGTCAAAATAAGCGGATTGGAGTGATTGGCACCGAGGCAACGATTAATAGTAACCGTTATCCTGAAGCTATTAAGCAATTATTGCCAGGAGCACAAATTGTTTCGGCGCCGTGTCCGTTATTTGTCCCGTTGGTAGAATCTGGCTGGGCGGATCACGAAATTGCCAAATTAACTGCAACTGAATATTTACA
>JADGED010000015.1:7174-19812 GCA_016744555.1 Desulfuromonadaceae bacterium | reverse complement strand
GGCTAAGGTCCTAGGTAGTAATGTTACTATGGTCGACTCGGCAGCAGAAACGGCAAAATCGGTGCAGCAACTAATTATTCAACAGGGATTAGGGAACCCACAAGAAAATGGTAGTAGAGATTTTTTTGTGACCGATGTCCCGACCCGGTTTGAACAAATTGGAGCGGCATTTTTAGGAACCAGCCTGGGGTCGGTTAAGCAGGTAACTATTGGTTGATGATGGCTAAGAGGGCACGATGAAAAAAATATTGATAGGCTTTGTTGGCGTTTTAATCGTTGGAGTAATCCTCGGCTACGGTGCTAGTTGGTTTTTTCAGAAAAACCAGCAGCAAACCGAAGAAGTTAGGGTGATTATTGCGGATGAGCCGGTACGCAGAGAAATTCAACTTTATTTTGCTGCGCCAACGGCAGATTTTCTTGTCCCCGAAGCTTATGAAGTTATCGTTTGCGATAACGATGCCGAATGTATTCGTAATCTTCTCATGGGGCTGATTGCCGGGCCAGTTTCTGACAATATAGCAGTGCTGCCGAAAGAGACTAAAGTGCTGGAAGTTGAGTTAGATAATGATCTGGTGCGGGTTGACTTTTCACGCCATTTGGTAGACTTTCATCCCGGAGGGAGTTTGGCCGAATTGTTGTCAATTTACAGCATGGCTAATAGTTTGAACGAAAATTTCCCCTATATTCGACAACTACAAATCTTGGTCGAAGGTAAGGTGTTGCAAACGTTAAAAGGGCATGTGCGTATCGACCAACCCATTTACGCCGATTTTAGTTTTAGTCAGCCACCGTTTGTCCCCGCTGTTGAGACACAACCCGTCGCTGAAGGCGATGAAGGGCTAACTATCGAAGAGCTCATTCAAGCTGGCGGAGATAGTCAGCAGGAATAGGGTCAATATTGGTTTCATTGTTCGTTTCTGCCGTCTTGTGGTGGGATTAATTTTTTAGTTTGAGGTAGTGTGATGATTGTTGGATTTAATCATAATATAGCTTATCGTGGCGTTGGTTTTCATGTGCAGACAGAGGATAGTGGTCTGAAAAAACCCCAATTGATAACTCTCCTTTATCACGATGGCACCATTGTCTCTTCCCAGAAAACCACTTACGCCGATATTCTGCAGGTAGAAAACTTAGAGAAGGTGGTCGAGGATTTAGCCAAAGAACAACATAAGGCGATGTTGCGGCGCTTGACTAAGGGGGAGTTTGACGAACGGATTGCAACTTTTGGCATTACCCTCAGCCCTGCATCTGCTGCACCGGTCGAAGAGGCTACGGAGCAGGTAGAGCAGAAGTCGGCTGTTGTAGAACCGGTAAAAATTGTTGAAGAGCCTATTGTCGATAAATTTAAACAGCGTAGAACTCGCTATGAGCCAAGTTTAGATGAACTTATTTACGCCTATTTAACCGCCGGACGTTGATTCTCTCTTAGTACTCAAAAGGTTCGTTTTAATTTACCCCTGTTGTCTCTTTTTCTCCCGCCGCTCGATTCATGTCTGGCATATACAATGTCTGGCTTGGGAATGCGATGTCCAGACCAAGTTCATGTAGCTTTTCCATTATTTGCAGACAAACATCCTCCCGTGCTTCAAGGTATTCATCCCATTTTGTACTGGTAGTGAAGCAATAGACCATAATATCTAGGGATGATGCACCAAAATCGGTAAAATTAACCAAAAAGAACTCTTGATCAATGGCACTATGGTTGCGGAGCAATTGTTTGATTGTTGCGACTGCTTGGCGCATCTGCGCAGGGGTTGTATCGTAGGTAACGCCCACCGACAATTTGATTCTGCGCTTTGGCATTTGACTGAAATTGTCTATCGACATATTCATTAATATACTGTTTGGAACGGTAATTACTGTTTTTGCGAAGGTACGAATGCGGGTAGAGCGAAAGCCGATTTCGTCAACGGTTCCCTCCATGTCGCCAGCTTTTATCCAATCACCAATAGCAAATGGGCGGTCAAGGAGAATCATAATAGAACCAAAAATATTTGCTAGACTATCTTTTGCCGCCATCGCAATAGCTAGTCCACCGAGGCCTAGAGATGCTAGAAGCCCAGAGATTGAATAGCCAAGATTTTGCACTAACATAAGAATTGCAATGAAAACGATAAAAATTCGTAAGGTTTTACGGATAAATGGGACTAAATGATCGTCAAGGGTAGATTCGGTATGTCTGGCCCAGTGTTGCAACCAGTGCTCCAATAGGGCGACCATGTTAAAGCAAAACCACGCCAAGTTGAAGGTCATCAGTACTCGAACAATATTGTGTCCCAACTTGTTTAGGTTGGTTGGTTCCGTAGGTAGGTGCAGCACTTGAATAGCTAGATAAAATCCAATGATAACTACTAAAAATTCAGCGGGTTTATTGATGTTTTTTAAAAGCATTTCGTCCATCTTGCTGGACGTTTTTTGGGTCGCTTTGAAAATTATTTTGGTGAAAATATGGGCAATAATTCGCTTTAGGATTAGTGCCGTAAAAAAGATAAAAAAAGCGATGATGAATTGCGTTAAGCTGATGCCAAGGATAGTTTCATCGATTATGGTTTGCAGGTAGGTCAAGAACTCCATGCTTTTAACACTCCATTTGTGCTGATGTTACGGTTGCCAAATTCCTAGTTTTTTCTTTTTAGCTTTTTTTTCTAAGCGAAGAAAGTCTTTTTTATGGCGGAAGTTGTAGCGCCGAAAAACTGTTGCTAGACCCTTCTCTAGTAGTTTTTCGTTTAACATTGTGCCATTAGGAAGAAAAACGTAAGCAAGAAGGCGGTCATACTTATCTTTTTTAGTTCGGTCAAATTCTAATTTAACCCGTTTTCCTTTGACGTGCTTGAGGTTGTACTTTTTCGCTAAACGGGAAATCTTGCGTAGCTGCTCAGCTTTGATATTATATTTTTTGGTGTAAAAATTGTCTCGAGATGATGCATTGTATTCGGGAGTATCTATGCCAATTAGGCGTACTTTGCCAAGACCTTTAACTTTGATTGTATCACCATCATAAATCCATAAAACTTTACCATTGACCGTTGCTGCATGGGCTGAAATGGTTAATATGGTTAGGAATATTGCTGCCAATATGGATTGTCGTAACAATCTATTGCCCCCAGAGTAAACGGGCAAAAAAACCGGTAAATAAACCCCATGCTAGGTTGGAAAATACGATTACCAGTGGCGCTAACATACCTAGATCAAAACCAGCCATTCCCAGGTTGTATGTCTGTGGGTAGAGATAAAAAATGGCAGTTAATGCAGGTAATAGGGAAAACCAGAGACCTTTGCGAATCCAGTGGCGACGGTGGCGAGGAACCCCGACGGTGAAAAAATAGCCCAATCCCCAAAAACCACCAGTAAACAAATTGTTGTAAAGGTTCTGCCGGACGGGAAGCTGCAGGTAATCCACCCTTATGAGGTTGAAAATGTTGATCTCGTTACATCCCCACAGAAACCAAGTGGTGGCAAGTGTGCCAAGCATTCCAGCGACAAAACAGACCGCAAATAGGGCGCTACTTTTGGGCATGAATTACTCCTGTATTGGTTTTCTTTCCATCTCAGTTGTTTATAGCGTTTTGCGGTACCCTTGTAGGTCTACGCTGACATTGTTAAAACCCTGTCCTTTGACTACCTCTATTAGTTGCTGACGTAGTGGATCGCTTGTTAGCTTATTTATCTCTGCCGCCTCCACTTCAATTTGCGCCAATTGACCGTGATGCCTTACTCGGTAGTTATTGAAACCTTGCTGTCGCAGCCAATTTTCACAATTGTCTATCTGTTGTAGTCGTTTGGCAGTAATTTTTGTTCCGTAAGGTATCCTGGTTGCTAGACATGAAAATGCCACTTTATTCCAAGTCGAAAGTTTCAGTTGTTGGCTTAGTTCTCTTACCTCTGCTTTAGTCATTTTTACGTCGGCCAAAGGTGAGCAAATTTTCAGCTGGTTCAGGGCTTCTCTTCCGGGGCGATATTCGTCTAGGTCATCAAAGTTAGAACCATCCAGCAATGTATATGGTTTCTTTAGGTGTTGCAAAAATAAGGAAAAAATATTGTACTTGCAGTGGTAGCAACGTTGGTCACTGTTCTCGACGAAGTCATTGAGGGTTAAAGCGTTGCTATGGATAAAGTGTTGTGTCACGCCAAGTTGCGCTGCAAATTGGCGTCCTTGTTCTGCTTCGGAATCCGGTAATATTGGCGCTGTTGCTGTAAGGGCAATGACTTTTTCTGCCCCTAAGCAATCACAAGCTAATTTTAGCAACAGAGCAGAATCGACCCCACCTGAATAAGCTATGGCGATAGCGTCGAGTTTAGATAGAAAATCTATGAGCTGCTTGTGTTTGAAGCTTAAGCTCATGGTCGTTAGATGAAATACATAAAGCGGTGGTCGAGTTCTTTTTCGAGCCCCATCTCTTGCCCCTGATCGCAAAGATCTTTTAGGGTTATAGACTCAAAATAATCACCAAGGATGCGACTGCCTTCATTCCAAATATGTTGGGTCAGGCATTGGTTGTCAAAGTCGCATGAAGGTGGTGCTTCACCTTCTTTGCGTCGGCCCTTGATACAATTGACCAACAATAATTCTCCCTCGGCTGCTAGAATTATTTCTTTAATGGTGATTTGTTCCGCTGGTTTTGCCAGACTGTAGCCACCCTGCGGCCCCCGGCGACTTTTTAGTAAACTCGCTTTCTTTAAGTCCTGGAAAATCTGCTCCAAATAACGAGGAGAAATGTTTTGCCGGCGGGAAATATCTTTAATTTGCGCTGGCAATGTGCCCGCATGAAATGCCATGTCAAACAGGGCACGAACGCCGTAGCGACTTTTGGTGGATAGTTTCATTGAATCTCCTTGATATTTAATGATGGCGACTAATATAAGAATTACCACCAATACTGTCAAGAATAAAGCACGCTCTTTAGTGGGGGATTAATTGTATCGATTTGATTTTGATCATTAGTTATGGCTAGATACAGGTTAATTCACCTATTCTCGTTAACTAGACCCACCCTTTTGGAGTATTGAAAGATATGAAGCAATATCAGTTTACACTAGGATTTCAAGTGAGAGATTATGAGTGTGATATGCAGGGGCATGTAAATAATTCAGTTTACTTGAATTATCTTGAGCACTGTCGGCACGAATTTATCAAAACCCTTGGGCTAGATTTTTCCGAATTGGTGCAACGTGGTATCAGTTTGGTGGTTATCCGCTCTGAAGTTGATTATAAATATTCGCTCCAAAGTGGTGATAAATTTGAGGTTGGTGTTATTCTTGAACGTGTTTCGCCATTGCGTTACCGATTTGTTCAGGATATTTATTTGTTGCCAGAAAGAACTTTGGTTCTTAAGGCTCGGGTGGTGGGCACTGGGGTTAGTGCTACTGGTAGACCGCAGTTGCCAAAAGAAATAACTGTTGCATTAGGCCAACTTGATTGAATAATGGGCCCTAGTATAAGTATGTTTAATGGTTGTATGTGTAAAATCGGATAGTTACCTGCCTAGGATTAGAGGATTTTTAATAAGGTTGACAAATTGTAGGCCGCTGATTTAATTTGTGTCTTAAGAAGCCCATAAATTGTTGTGGCTTTCGTATGGATGCCAATATCTTCATCTTGCGTTGGCATTTTAAATGAAAATTGTTAGCTGGAGGGAAGTGGTAAATGTTTTTTCTTTGTAAAAAGATTTTGTTAGCTGGCGTTTTAGTGACATTGATAGCTCTACCTAGCTTTGCTAAAGGATTAGATCCTTTTGACCTTCAGGTTAAGCAGTGGGCTGGGGAGTGCCGTGCCGAAGTAACTGATCAATTGAACCTGTTGTTGACATCTGGAACTTTGACGGTAGCGCAATTGTTCGATACTTTTTACATTCCTATCCCGAAAACTAATCCGCAAAAATATCATACCCAGTACGATATTATTTTTGATGGAACTATTAGGACAATTATTGATAAATATCAAAAAAAGAACAAACGAATTCGTGCTGTTTACGCTGCAGATATTAATGGTTATGTTTCTACCCATAATAGCTCTTTCGCAAGACCGTTAACGGGTGATGCTAGTGTTGACCTTAAGAAAAATAGAACCAAGCGGATGTTTAATGATAAAACTGGTTTAACTGCCGCACGGAGCCTTGAGCCATTTCTTATGCAAAAATATAATACCGATGGGGGGCGAAGCATGAAAGATATGTCTGTGCCGATAACTATCCAGGGACGCCATTGGGGAGCGCTAAGAATCGTTTATACTCCGAAATAGTATTTTAGTGTCGCCTAGCGATATTATTTGCCAGCTGTAAATATTTATAAAATAGCCCCATATCATTTTGATGTGGGGCTATTTTATTTCACGTCGTTTTGTCGAATAAATCAAGCTAGCGAGTTTATTTATTATTGCCACTAGTTTTCTGCAATGTTATTCGCTGCTCACCTAGCTTGATTGATCCATCTTTATATAACCCGCCGATCGCCTTTTTAAACACTTTTTTACTTAATCCAAGTTGATCATTAATCTCGTCGGGAGAGCTTTTGTCGTGCAATGGAAGAAACCCATCCTCTGAATTTTTAAGGGCATCAAGGATGACATCACGAGCATCTTTAACTCCAGCGGCACCGGGGCGACGCAGGGAGATGTCGATTCTGTGATCTGCTCGAATCCGCAACACATAGCCCAAGTATTGGTCCCCACGCTTTAATCCCTGTGGAACTTCATCCCGATAAATGAGGGCTTCGTAGTAATTATTGACAATTACTTTTGCTCCAAGATCGGTGAATGCCCAGATAACAACATCGACCTCTTCACCCTCTTTAAGATCCCTATTTTCTTTTACCAAAAATCTTTCGAATCTACTTGAGGCGACAGGGCGATCCTCTTTGTCGTGGAATATGTGAACTAGGTACTTGCGACCTTCAACCATTTTTTGTGCTTGCTCGCTAAATGGAGCCAGTAGATCTTTTTTTACCCCCCATTCCAGAAAAGCACCGTGCTCACCGACACTTTTAACTTGGAGTACAGTGAAGTCACCTACTTGCGCCAGCGGCATTTGGGTGGTTAATTTGCGTTCGTTGTCACGATCAAGATACAAAAAAACCTCAACGGGTTCATCAAGATTGATATCCTCTGGGCATTCACGTTTAGGGAGAAACAGTTGTTCTTCCTCGGCGTAGAGCCACGCACCTTTTTCACTAATAGTTTTAACGTTTAATTCATAACAGTAGCCGGGTAATAGCATCAATAAAGCCTTATTTTTTACGGTTTAGTAGTGAGTTGAATTGTATTTATACAGATATAACCTGTTATACAGATAAGAGCCAACAGAATAAGGAAGCCATTCCAGCCAAAGTTCCGATAGATGATTCCTGGAGCAAATGATCCAATGCTACCACCAGCATAATAGAAGGCGACATAAAGACCATTGGTTAGCCCTCGCTGTTCGCCTGCCAATTGATTTACAAGCCCAGATGCGGTCGCATGAACTAGAAACATGGCGGCACAAAAGAGGAACATCACACTAAATAGTAACCAAACTTGATTGCTGGCGAGGCCAATTAGGGTTAAGGCGAAACATAGTAGCCCAATGCGAATAGTTTTTATTTCACCTTTGCACCAAGAGATAACTTTAGGAGCACCAAGCGAGGTGACTATTCCCATCATATAGCCTGAATACATCAAGCCGATCCTTAGTTCATCGGCTTGATCACTCAGTTCGGTCAGTCGGAAAGGGAGAAAGTTCATCACCGCCGCAAAAACAAAAAATAGACAGAACACGCTCAAGTAAATGGGTAGGAATACCGGTTTGTGCAATACCTGGATAAAATCTTTGGGTTGGGGGCGTATGGTCTTAATCTCTGTGGTTTCTGGCAGGAGAAATAAGGTCAAGAAGCCGATCGCAAGGGTTATTGCTAGGAGTATAAAACTAATTCTCCAACCAAACATATTGGCAATTAACCCGGTTGTTAGGCGCCCGGCAAAGCCGCCAAAGATAGTTGCCGCTATGTAGATTGACATGCTTCGCTGCATAGTGCCTGAGGTGGAACGCCCAGACAGATAGGTCATCAGGGCAGTTAAAATTGCCGGAATCAATAAGCCTTGGAGCAAGCGGATGGTTAAAAGCACGGTGAAGCTAGTGGCACCAGCAAATACCAGTTCGGTAATAGCTAGTAACGGGACGGTGGTTTTCAAGAGTTTTATCGGGGAAACAGTTTCGAGCAGATAGCCGTAAAACAATGGCGCTAATGCCAAAGGGATAAATGTAATAGTAGTCAGTGCTGCCGCCATCTCCCGGCTGACCCCAAATTCATGACTTAATACTGGCAATAGAGGTTGAGGCGCATACAGTGCCGATAGAGACAGAATGGTAATGAAAATTAGTGGGAATATTTCAGCTTGTTTGTGGGTTAGCATTTGCAGCTATCCTTGGGGGCAAAGTTAATAGTTATCATCTAGCAGAAGTTAGTTCCCCTGTACAGCGGTATGTTTGAAAATGGCTCTTATGATTGTGACATATGTCACAGATTTATATGAGAGTGGCGTGACACAATACTAGTTTTTTTACTGTATGGTATCTATTCTCTTCTCTTGATGTGTAGCTAAAACTAGAATGCTTAAAACATATGTTTTTATATTTTGTCTGCTGTTACTTCAGCCAGTGATTGCAAGTGCGCACCCCCATGTGTTTGTGAATAACTACTTATCTTTCGAGTTTGATTCAGCGGGGCTGGCCGGAATTAAAGTTGACTGGGTTTTTGATGAAATGTTTTCTGCCGGTATTTTGCTCGATTTTGATGACGGTGACGCTATTTTGTCACCGCAGGAGGTTGCGGCAATAGAGGCTGAGGCATTTACTAACTTGGCAAAATTTGATTATTTTATCCATCTCATTGTTGCTGGAGAAAAATTCTCTCTACCGGCGGTGACAGAATTTTCCGCTACGGTGCATAATGGTTCTTTGTTCTACAGCTTTAAGGTTCCTTGTCGCATGCCGGTTGCGCAAGCGACTAAATCGTTAACGGTGCGCGTGGAAGATGACACCAATTTTGCCTCTGTTATTACTAATAAAAGTAGTATTTCAATAAGTGCCTCTACTCCTGCTTATCCGGTATCTCTGACTTACGCTCAAGCGTCAATGGGGGCATTTCTTGTCTCCAGAGAAGCAGTGGGTGCTGTTACTGTGAAATTTTCCAAGCTATGAAAATACTGATTATTGTTTTGTCCTCATTCATTTTTACCTGCTATCTCTCGCCAGCGTCGGCTTTAAGTAAAGAGGTACCGAGTGCCAGTTTGCGGCCGGTGGTGAATACCTCTACAACTGCTGCCGGGGCGCAGCACTATATTGTGTCGCTGCAGAAGCAATTAAAAGAAAAAATGGTCTCTTTAACCCGCAAGTTACGGCAGGGTGACAAGGTGGTTGCCTTGTTGCTGCTGGGGGTGGCATTTCTGTATGGCGTTGTACATTCGCTTGGTCCTGGGCACGGAAAAGCGGTTATCGCTTCGTATTTGCTAGCTCGTAAGGGCTCAGCCCGGCAGGGGGTGATCCTTGCGGCTATTGCTGGAGTTGTGCACGGGGTGTCGGCGATAGTGCTGGTGTTGGTGATCTATTTTTTGTCAATTGGTCGGCTGACAACAACTTTTAGCCATTGGAGTAATAATCTACAGATTGTCTCCTATACAGTCATTACACTTATTGGTTTATGGCTGCTGCTCGCCAAGTTAGCCTCGCTGGTGCAGAAAAAAAGGGGTGATACAGGTAAAACAGAGTCGGCAGGCAGGCCATGGTGGTTGCTGTTGGCGTTGGCATTGGCACCATGTCCGGGGACCATGATTGTTCTGCTGTTTTTTTTGTCGCAAAAAATGCTTTCTCTGGGAATCCTTATGGCTTTGGCCGTGGCGCTGGGGATGGCACTTACCTTGTCAGGAATTGCTTTTTTCACCGTTTATATGCGGGCGACGATTATGCAGCGAAGCAGTAAGACCACCAGAGTTTATACTGTTTTACACGATTTGTTCGGATTATTGGGGGCTCTTGCGGTTTTTTGTGTTGGCCTGTTGTTGCTCTATGGGGCTATTGGCGGCTAGCTTTGTCGAACGCTGTTTCTGGTCTTGTACGCACCCTTCCACTTCGCTGTCGCGGCGATAAATAATTGATAACATTTTTCATTTTCTTTGTCCTTTGTGATTTAGGTCACAGATTTTAACGGCCCACTTCTCTAAATTTGCGCCATTAATTCTTACGGTGATGGGGGTGTGATTGCACCCCTGAAATTTTTCGAGAAAGGTATTTTTATGCGTTTGGTAGTTAGTTTGATCGTTTCTTGTCTGGTGTTCTCTGCCTCTTTGGCATTTGCAAGCGATAGCTCGTTGGCCAGCCGGGTGACAGTATTGGAAGATGCTCTAGGTCAAGGGTTCTTACAGTCGGTGGAGTTTAGCGGTGCGATTGAGGTCGAAGGGGCTTATGAGCGTGATTATGACAGTGTTAGAACCAGTGATATCAATATCGCTACTGTTGAGTTAGGTATAGACGCAATACTGACCGATTATTTCTCTGGTTTTACCCTACTTAGCTGGGATGATGAGGAAGATTACATCACCGTTGACGAAGCCGGCATCACTCTCGGCAGCGTTGAAGATTATGGCGTATCGGCTACCGTAGGCCGCTTGTATGTACCTTTCGGTGTGTATGAGACCGGCATGCTCAGTGATCCACTTACCCTTGAATTGGGCGAGGTTGCTGCGGATGGTGCAATCGTTGTTGATTTTGGCGTTGGTGGTTTTTATGGCGCTACCTATGCCTTTAATGGTGAGACTGACGATAATGTCGATGCTGACGATGATGACATGATTGATTCGTATGGTGTTGCGGCTGGCTATGCTTTTGAGTCAGAAGTTGTAAGTGTGGATGTGTCGGCTGGCTGGATCAATAATATTGCCGCTTCAGCTGGCTTCGATGATCTAACCGGTGGTGATATTGATGATTATACTTCTGGTGCAACAGCTAGCTTGGTAGCTAATGTTGCTGATTTTAGCTTTATTGCCGAGTACTTGACTGCGCTGAATGACGACTATCTGGACAGTGAAGATGATAAGCCAATGGCTTGGGGCGTTGAGGTTGGTTACGGCTTTGAAGTCGCAGGTCATGGCGCTTCGGTTGCTGCAATTTACCAACAGAGTGATGAAGCTGTAAGTTTAGGTTTGGCTGAGAAGCGCTATGGTGCTGCATTTGGTTTTGACATTGTCGAGGGGCTGGGTGCCACTCTGGAATATGTTCGTGACGAAGACTACGGTACCTCTGATGGCGGTACTGGAGACGATGCCGACAAGTTTACTTGTCAGTTGGCATTAGAATTTTAAATTAACTGTATTCAGCAGTGGAGTGTCGGAGAAGCAATGTTGCTTCTCCGACAACTATTTGTTGACTTTTATTAAAGACTGCTTTAGGTTTTGAAAATCATTTTCAGTTTTATGTCTAGGTGGTAGGCTTGATGAAGCAAGAAGAGATATTTAGCGATTTTTGTTCCGCAACGGTTTGAAGACAATCAGCCAACGGCATATAATCTTACAGTACTTTTGGGGTGCTACCTCACATTGTTCGACCGAAGAGCTTTACTTTAAGTTGAAAAAAAGCATCCGAATATTGGTAATGTGACCGTTCATCGAACTTTCAAGCTTCTGGTTGAGTCTGGAGTAGCGGTGGAGTTGCACTTCGGTGATGATCAGGCACGGTTTTTGGAAATCAAATCAGATAGTCATCACGATCACTTGGTGTGTCGGAAGAGTGGCTTAATAATCGAGTTTAATGAACCAAAAATTGAAGAATTGCAAAGTAAAGTTGCAGCTGCGCACCAGTACGCTATCAAGGATCATCGTCATGAACTATACGGGTTTTGTAGTAAATGTGTGCAGGGCTAAAGTTTTATGAATCTGAGATTGTAGTGATAGCGAAGGTAGCTCTGGTGCAATAGTGTGGGCTTAATGTTGCAGTTGGTAGTAGTCATTTTTTTTGCCAGCTATATGATAATGGTAATCAAAATCTCTAAGGGTGATAACGTATGAAATGTCGTGGCGAGAAGCGCTGTTGTATTAATAACGAGTTGGATGGAGCAAGCAGAAAGCATTTTGTATTGCAGGTCGATAGGGAGCTCACCTGGATAGATGTCGCTGGCCTGTTTCCATCGCCAAAAGAATGTTTGGCCGCCTTTTTCGCGGTATCTGCTGCCGAGGTTTTGTCTGGAGTGAAACCGGCCAATATGGTCCGTATCCCCAACCAAAAGCTTCCTTGTGGACGTCGCATGTTTAATTTGTGGCAGCAGTTTGGTGGCGAACTGTTGCAGGATCTATCCCTATCTGTGTTACCGATGCAAACCGAAAGCGACAGCGTATTGCTGTTTATCTATCGTGCTGATTTATTGGAGAAAAGGTTGCAAACTAGGACTATGCAAACTTTTCTTGCTAGTCAGGGCTACCCATTGCCACTGTCTATTGATGCTACTTTGCAGCATTTGCGAAATTCGTTTGCCGCAGGGATTCCGCATGAAGTTGGCATGTTTTTGGGCTATCCGTTCAAAGATGTTAAGGGGTTTATGCAACAAGCCTCGAAGCCGGCTCAAGAGCGGGGGATGTGGCGGATTTATGGCCCAGCAACACGCAGTATGCGGTTGAGCAA
>JADGED010000015.1:0-7164 GCA_016744555.1 Desulfuromonadaceae bacterium | reverse complement strand
GATCGAGATGTTGTCGGTTGCCCATGGCCCTTATCAGTTATTGCAGGCGGCGTAAATGTTGGATGTTGCCCCTATAATGTTAGCTGAATCTCCACTTTTTACCGGTGTCGACTCTGATTTGTTGGTATCGATTGCCAATGCTGGTCGGGTGCGCACAATTAAGGGGCGGTTTGGGCGGATCGAAACGGAAGAGATGGCCGAGCGCCTTTTTTTCGTTATCTCTGGTGAAATGCGTATGACCCGAATGGCACCGGATGGCCAAGAATGTTTGATGCAGAGATTTGGTGCCGGGGAATTTTTCTGCCTGGCGGCAGTTATCTCGGCTTACTCCTGTAAGAATCAGATGGTTAATGCCGGCACTACCAAGTTAATGTATTGGCGGCACGAATCGTTTCGTAAATTTGCCGACCAAAGCCCCCGCCTTTACGGCAATATTCTTGGCCAAATGGCCTGTCAGATTGAGCAAGAGCGTGAAATGCGGGCTTTGTCCCACTGTTGTAAAGCCGAGGTTCGGGTTGCTGCTTATTTGTTACACCGGATCAGACAGGGACACTGTATGCGGAAGTGTAACTGTGTTGTTGATATTAAGCCCATCAGCTTGACTGCGCAAGAGCTCGGCATAGCCCGTGAGACCTTGTCGCGAAGCCTGCAGCGTCTGGTTAAGCGGGAAGGGATAGCCTATAAAGGAGGTATTGTAGAAGTTACCAGTGTTACTTGCTTAGAAGAAGTTTTAGAAGAAGCAGAGTGTAGCTGCTGTTGTTAGTGTAGTAAGCAAATTGGTTAACCAGAGCTCGATTAGCTTGGCCCCCCCCCTCCAAATTTTCCATTTCTATATTACTTTTATCAAGCGGTTGTAATCGATTTAGATATTTATCCTTATGTGATTGTTATCACAGATTAGTTGTTGTCTTGTGGTTATATTGAAAACGCTTTTCAATATCTTTGGGTGGTTTATTTCTTTCAGGAGAGAATAATGAAAACAGGAATTTTCTACGGCAGCACAACAGGCAACACGGAAAATGCAGCAAATTTAATCTGTGAACAAATCAGCGGCTCGCATGCGGCTCCTATTGGTGAAATGCAGCGGGCAAACCTCGAATCTTGTGATCTGCTTTTTTTAGGAGCCTCTACCTGGGGGCTGGGAGAATTGCAGGACGATTGGGTCGATGCCCTGTCGATGCTTAGTGGCTCCAACCTAAAAGGGAAAATGGTTGCCCTGTTTGGCCTCGGCGATCAGGCCTCATACCCCGGGACATTTGTTGATGGCATTAGGGATCTTCACGACGCTGCTGTTGAGGCGGGGGCAACAGTGGTTGGCCTGTGCTCGGCAGCCGGCTACGATTTCCAAGATTCAACTGCACTTATCGGGGATAAATTTTTGGGGTTACCGTTGGATGAAGAGAATCAGTCTGATTTAACCGATGAGCGGATTCAAACTTGGGTTGAGCAGGTCATTAAAGAGGCAGCTTAACAGGTTTTAGCGGAATACTAATCAAAATAAAATATGGAGTGATTATGATTGTCTTGATTGTCGGGGCCGACCGGATCGGAGCTTTTGTCCCTAAACTGCAACAGTTAGGGGCGGAGAAAATTGTCCATTGGAACGCCAGAAGTCAGAAGGTTACGAAAAACAATATCCCTATCAGTGTCGAGTTGGTTATTTTTTGCACCGATTTTCTCCACCATACGGCAGCAAAGACAATCAAGAAAAAGGTCAAAGAGCGTGGCTTGCCGGCGATTTACTGCCGGCGAGCCTGGAGTGAGATTGCCCCGGAGGTGACGGAGTTGTTTGACGGCTCCAAAGGGAAGGTAAAACCGTGCTGGGGTTGCAAAAACTGCAAGTGTAAAAAGGGGGGCCATTGATTAAATGGGCGGAAAGGAGTTCTTATGTATATTTGTACCCGAGTTGTATTGCCGCTAGGGACCGTTGAGGCGTTAGCGGCCAAAAGTTTACTTGCCCTGCTACAAAACCGGGGCATCGATACCGATCAGGCGTTTTGGGCTGAAACTACTGCTGCGGGAATAGTTGTGGAGCAAAGCCGCCAGGTTAAGCCGGCAGCAACGTAAATAATATTTGTAACGACTCAGTGTTGGTGGGATGGCCGCAGTATGTAGTCCCTTGTTTTGGTATCTGCAGATATTTTAGTGGTTGCTAGCGGGTTGTACCGTTTGTCAAACAGGGCCGCCCGATAAATGCTGTAGTCGTCATAGCGAACCATGTAGTACATGGGGTCGGCAATTAGGTGAAATTTCATGCCCAAATAGTTGAAGTTTTTCAGCTCAAGGGGGATAAAGCGATAGTCGGGGTAGCTGAGCAGGTAAACTTGATTATTGCTGTCAACGGCATAGCCATAAAAGTTTTTCAAGCGGTTTTCGGCTACCCGTATGTGGACGATTTGGCTGACGTCTTCCGGTACGGGCACCAAAGCGGTACTAACCTTATTGTCGCTGCGCCGCAAATTGAAAATTTTGCCACGACTGTCGCGGAGAAAATATCCCCAGTCAAAAGGTTTCATGTTGGTTGTTTTGCCCCAGACGTTTTCTATTGGGAAGGTGATCCCTTGTGCCTGGAGATGGCGGTTTATCTCGTCGCTCAAGCTGGTATTTTCTGTCACCGTTTCACACTCATAGACAACAATTCGATCTGTTTTTAAGGCAAAAGCTTCTTCCGGAAACGGTATTACCCCCTTGTCACTGCTGGGATTGAACAGGGGATAGAGGCTCACCTCTTTGCTCTGCAGATAGTCTGGGCGATACTGTAAACTTTGCCGGGCCATTCTGATGCTGGCTTTGTCAAAGCTTTCGTTGCCGATCTGGATTGGCAGTTTCCTCTGAATGTCGAGGTTTTTCCAATAGACAAATGGTAGGTTCTCCTCATAGGTCAGGCGGTCGAAGGTGGTTGAAGTAGTGCCATAAACAAAGTTGTGCCCCGGGTTGTTCTCCTGATAAACAAAATCGCGCAGGGTGGGGGAGAAAAAGAGGTAGTACTTTTCGTAATGGCTGGCGTACTCATCCTGGTAGCGCTCAACGCCGACGTTGAGCAGAAACAGACAAATTACAGCGATGCTCCCTTTGAATAATAGCGATTGTAACCGTTGCACCTTAACGCTTAAAAAGCTGTCGTAAGTGAGAAGGGTAAGCCATAGAATTATTGCCGCCAAAATGGTGTCTTCACCAGTGTAGCGACTTTTAAAATATAGTAGGCAGATAACCAGTGGTACCAAAAGCTTAAAGCTTTTACGCCAGAAATTACGTTCAATGATGGCGCCACTCAATCCTAGGTACAAGGCTAGTCCCAGCAGGCTCCAGAAGAAGCAGTCTTTTGCGGCAATCTGCACAATTTCCAGCGGGTAGAATTGCTTCATCACTAAAACGATCAGCAACGCAGCCAGTGTGCTGATTGCAACAATTCCAAGCCCCCCTACTACAAGGTGGTGAGCAACTATTGTCTGCAGACGACAGGGAAGGTGAGTCAATATTCGTACTCGATTGCGGATCGTTTCGGGGAGAAACTGGGCCACTGCAATAATAACAGCACTAAACAGGAATAGAAACGCCAGTTTGTCATAGGGTTTGTCGCCTATCTGGGCAAATCGGTACCACATCATCGATGCGGGCTCAATTGAGCTAAACTTGAAGTTGAGATCAAACCAGAAATAGGCAACGCTACTAATAGCGGTAACGGCCAGGGCTATTAAGTACCATTTAAGTTTGAGCCACTCCTTGGCATAGATTGCTTGAATAATCATCAGTACTTACCTACGAAACCGAGAAAACGTTCTTCAAATGAGACGGCAACCGGGGTCACTTTTTTACCGATTTGCGCCTCAACTGTCTCTTGATCCTGAAAAGAGTAGAGTCTGGTCGTGTTATGCCCTTGCTCGACCCGGTGGATGGCGCCGTTTGCCTCTTGCCTGCCGCTGGTCGCAAAGCAATTAAAATGTTGGCAAAAATTGGCCATACTATCGCAATAAACATCGGTGCTGCGATCGACAATGGCGATCTGGTCAACCAGATTTTCCAGATCGCTCATGACGTGGGACGTTATCAATACGGTTTTGTCGGTATTGTGGATGTAGTTTTTCAGATAGTCGACCAGCAAACTGCGATAGCCGGCATCTAGACCCATTGAGTAGTCGTCTAGGATCAGCAACTCGGCATCTTGGGCAAACAGTAGCCCTAGAACAACTTGTGATTTTTGCCCAAAAGAGAGGGTGCTGAGTTTTTGCCCGGGTTTGACGTCCATCAGAGAAACCAGATCGTAAAATAACCTCTTTTTCCAGCAGGGGTAAAAGGGGGCAAAAAAACGTTCAACCTGATCGATGGTCATATAGTCGTAACTGGTGAACCCTTCGTATAGCAGGGCAATCTTTTGCCTGGTCGGCGCAGTTAGCTGATGTGATGGTTCGTCGAAGATCATGCATTGCCCATAGGCGGGCTGAAGATACCCCATTAGAATATTGATCAGGGTAGATTTACCAACCCCATTTTTGCCTAGTAAACCAAAGACCGTTCCGGGGGCAATCTCTAGGTTTAGTCCAGCATAGATTTTTTTGGGGCCGTAGCTATGGTGTAGATCCTCAATTTTTATGACTGCTTTGCTTGTTGTCATTTTTACTGCTTTCCAAAACTATAGGTGGTTTTGCGCTACAATCTTTGCTACTGCAGTTACAGCCGTGGTTTTTTATCAAGCTTCGATAAAGGTAGTAAATTGCGCCAATGAACAAGGTGAGCAGGAAGATAGTTTGCATTGTTGTCCCTTGTGTCGATTTGACTCTGCCAGTCAGTTTTTCTGACTGGCAGAGTTGGTTGTTGCCTATTTCATATCTTTGGCTTGAACCCAGATAACCGCATCCTGGCTCAATTCCTTGCCTTTGTACTCGGTATCACTACCGGCACCAAGGGCGCAGAAACCCCACCAGCCGGCTTTTGGAATACCAAAGGTGAACTTGCCATCTTGGTCGGCTTTGATCCCCATGGTGACAAAGCTGTCATGTGGTGCTTCAACGTAAGCTTTGCCCATGGCATTGGCGGCAAGGTCGACGTCTCGATTCAGGAATTCAACTTCAATTTCGGCAAATGGAACGGGCTTGCCGTTGCTTTTGACAATGCCGCTAAAGGTAGAGCCGGTCCAGATGCTGTAAGGCTTGGTCAATGGTACGATTTCGGCTTTGAGTCCCAGCTCTTTGTCCCAGTCAGTTGGGGCGCCAGCAACGTTGATAACCATTTTGGTGATCTGTTGGATGTAGGCTTCTTCGTTCGCCTCATAATATGGTGCTGGCTGCATGACAAACAGGTGGTCACCCATCCGTTTGGCTTTGTACTGAGACTGGTAGGCAGCACCTGAATTGTGGTTCCCTTTCCAGGTGATGGCTTTCAGACTGCCGAGCAAATCTTTTTTCTTGCCCTTATTGATGACATAGAAAGCTTCTACTGGGTTGTTTTCTTTGCTGTCGTGCTGTTTTCCCATGTCCATGGTGTGCTCATCGGCAAACGGATGGGTAAACACATGGCGTAGTTCAATTTTACTACCGGTGTTTAAAGCCGATTCCGGGGTGTAGAGCATTTGAAAGTGGGCAAAAGAGTTGCTGCACCATAAAATTGTTAGTGCTAAAGTTAATACGATGTTCTTCATTGTTTCTGTTCTCCTCGGTAAAGTTTAAAAAAATAAGGCTTGGATTATTCGACGATATCCTCGCCATCAACGTATACTTTGTGACCTTCTCCGGCATTAAAAACAGCTTGATAGGAGCCCGATGGCTTCTCAAAGGTCACTTCACTGTATTCATTCATTTTAGTTTCCATGACAGTTTTGCCATTTTGTTCAATCAAGAACTTGACGCCACTGGCACTACTGCCGTCGCTAAAGCCACCTTCGCAGGTGACGGTGCCATCGCCTTCGTCAAAACACGACATCAGCGCGGTATGGGCTGAAGCGGTGGAAAAAATGACCAACATAAGAAACATAGTTAACATGGTTGTTTTTTTCATGGTTTAGCCTTTCGTTTGCAATTTACCGACTTGCCAGCCAGATTGTTTGGTTTTGGTTAGTGCTAGAAGCAGGGTCATAGCAGCTGCGCACAGGTAAAAATTACGCATCATAGCAACGCCGCTCCAGCCAAATTGGACTGCCATTGAGAAGAAGGTGACCGACAGGGTCACGCCAAGGGCAGTGGGAAAAAAGATTGCAAAAAGCATCCAACGGTAGGAATTGGTCTGCAACTTAACGACCACCATTGTGGCTATGCATGGCGGGGTAAGGAGCATGAATATTAACATTGCCGCTGCGTGAAGTGGTGTGTAGGCACCATCTGCGGCGATGGCCTGTTCTGGGCTCAGGTTGCTTTTTCCGTTTTCGTAGATTGATCCCAGTGTTGCCACGGCACTTTCACGCGCTGCAAATGAACTTAAAAAGGCAACGTTGATACGCCAATCGAATCCGGCATACTGGGTTAACGGTTCTAGCGTGCGCCCAAACATTCCCAGGAATGAATTAGTGATCTTTTCGTTTTTTATTTCAATTTGAAGCTTTTTGTTTACCTTTGAAAGTCTGCGCGCTGCCTTGTTGACCTTTTTTGCGTCTTTGTCTTGCGGACGCACTAGAGGAAACAAGTTTGGGTTGTTGGCTAAAAAAGCCGCATCAAGGGTAGCTACCGAGCTTTTACTCTTGGTTAACATCCGCCGGGCTTTGTAGGTATCATAAAGGTTGATCAGGGCAGCAACCTCACTGGCCTCATCTACTTGCAGATAGTATTTGTTGGTTTTGACTTTTTGATCGAAATTGGTCAGAGCTGCAGCCATTTGTTGCTTAAAAGACTCCATCTTGTCGGGGGCAATCCCGGGGTATTGGAGCAAGACAAACAGGACAACGGCGATAGCAAGGACAACGGTGATAACTTTTTTGATGTAGAGCCAGACGCGCTGGCAGGCTCGGAACAAGACCCCAGATACTGTGGGCAGGTGATAGGGTGGGAGCTCCATAATGAAAGGGGCGGTTTCACGGTTTTGGAGCACGGTAGAAGTTATCAAGCGGGCAACAATCAGGGCAATAAATAGGGTAACCGTTGAGATAAAGAACATCATCAGCCCCATTTGCTCCTGAAAGAATGCTCCGAGGAGCAAGGTGTAAAAAGGAACTTTGGCTAAACAGTTCATGTAGGGAAC
>JADGED010000159.1 GCA_016744555.1 Desulfuromonadaceae bacterium | reverse complement strand
AAGCTTCATCGACCACTAAAATACCACGACATTGTTGCGCTAAGGTCTCAACATAGGCATTCGAAAAAATACCGCCAAATGGGGCATTAGGGCTGGTGAGAAAGAAAATTTTACCGTCATACTCAGCTGGAAAATCGGCAAGCTCAAACTCTTCCGTTAGACCAAAGGTTCGGATTTTTGCCCCCTGGATAGCGGCCAAAGTCGCATAATAAGAGTAAGACGGATGGACATAACCAACCTCATCACCAGCATCGGCAAAAGCCCGAATCAAATTATTAAGCAGCTCATCTGACCCATTGGCCATAATCACCCAAGATGGATCAACTCCATACAGCTCAGCTGCAACCTTCCGGGCCTCTTTACTTGCGGCATCTGGATACTTCCGCAGACTATCTCCATCAGCACCCAGTTCAGCAGTAATAGCTTTTGCCACCATTGGTGAAGGTGGGTATGGGTTTTCGTTAGTATTTAACTTGATCCATCCCTCGCCATCGGGTTGAAAACCGGGGACATAAGCGGCCATTTCAGCAATATTTTTACGTAAAGTTAACATTCGACGTTTTCCTTATTATCAATATTCTTCTAAAATTTCATATTCGGTCGTCCGCCGTGCGGGGGTAAATCCTGCTCCTCGCACTAATTCGACAATATCATCCTGTAGCATACGGAATGAGCAACCTGCGGCGGCAACAACGTTTTCTTCCAGCATGGTGCCACCGAGATCATTGCCACCAAAAAACAACGCTACTTGAGCTAAACGTGAACCTTGAGTTACCCAGCTGGCTTGCACATTATCGATATTATTTAGGACAATTCTCGAGACAGCTAAAACTTTTAAATATTCTATGCCACTTGCCGACTCACCGCCAAGCTCAGTATTATCTGGCTGAAAGCTCCAGGGAATAAAGGCGGTAAAACCACCGGTACGTTCTTGGATTTCACGAATACGAAATAGATGCTCAATAATATCCTCTGGTGTTTCCCGACTACCAAACATCATCGTTGCCGTGGTACGCATCCCGAGGCGATGCGCCTCTTCCATTACCCATGCCCACTTTTTCCAGCCAATTTTATTCGGTGAAATTGTCTTCCGCACCGAATCGACCAGAATTTCTGCCCCACCACCGGGAACTGATGCGAGGCCAGCTTTTTGTAGCCGCGCCAGACACTCTTCCATGGTTAAATCAGAGAGTTTTGCAATCTGAATAACTTCTGCAGGGGAAAGGGAATGGATCTGCACTTGGGGAAAGCGCGCGGTTAGTTGTTGAAACAGATTTTCAAACCACTCGATATTCAAACTGGGGTGAATCCCGCCCTGCATCAACAATTGGGTGCCACCATGGTCAACTAGTTCCTGCACCTTAGCAAAAATAGTTTCATAATCGAGAAGATAAGCATCGGCCGCATCGGCAGAGCGATAAAAAGCACAAAATTTACATTCCGACTCACATATATTTGAGTAATTTACATTGCGATCAACAACAAAGGTCACCCGATTTTCTGGGTGTTTTTTAAGCCGTATCCCGTTTGCTAATTTGCCCAGCGGCAATAACTCTGCTTCGGTTAAAAGCCAGAGGGCTTGGCGACGATCAATTGCTGTTCCGGCATTAATTATGTTTTCAATTTCAGTAATCATTCTTTTAAGGTGAAAGGATAAAGGTTAAAGGTTAAAGGCAAAAAACCGCCCTTCCTTTGTACCTTGCTCCTTGCTCCTTGCTCCTTTACTTAATAAACCGTTAATTCGTTATAAAGGGTATCACGCTCAACCGGAGATTTCCCAGCCTTACGAATCAAGCGAACAATCCGCTCTTTACCGATCACTTGCGGAGAATCGGCACCAGCATCGTGGCCGATCTGCTCCTCAATTACCGTTCCGTCCAGATCATTAACCCCAAAGCACAGCGCAGTCTGAGCGATTTTCAAGCCCAGCATTACCCAATAGGCTTTGACATGTTGGAAATTATCTAAATAGATACGGCTAATTGCTAAGGTTTTCAAAGCATCAACGCCACCTACCCCTTTGGCGCCGGGAACCCTGGTATTATCAGGCTGAAAAGCCAGCGGAATAAAACTTTGAAAGCCACCGGTACGATCCTGCAATTCACGGAGACGGCGCATATGGTCGACCCTGTCGGCATAATTTTCGAGATGGCCAAACAACATGGTGGCATTACTTTTAATGCCAGTGCCATGAATTTCCTCGATTATTTCAAGCCAACGCTCACCAGAAATTTTTTCGGGACAAATCTTATCTCGCACCTCTTTACCCAAAATTTCTGCTCCACCACCAGGCATGGAACCGAGGCCAGCTTCGCGGAGGGCATTTATCACTTCCAGTATCGACAATTTAGAAATATTGGAAAAATAATCTATTTCAACTGCAGTGAAAGCTTTAACATGCAATTTAGGCGAAACCGACTTGATTGTACGCAACATATCCAAGTAAAACTCAAACGGCAGACGTGGATGTAATCCGCCAACCGAATGGATCTCTGTAGCTCCAGCAGCAAGTGCCTCCTGCGCCTTTTCTCGGATATCGTCCAGCGCTAAGGTGTAACCTTCATCATCGCCTTCCAATTTGGAAAAAGCGCAGAACGTACACTGGTTAACGCAATAATTGGTGTAGTTGATATGACGATTAACATTGAAGTAAACCCGGTCACCATTTTTATGTTCATTAACCGCTGCCGCCAGTTCACCAATTGCCAGCAAGTCGTTCGATTCAAACAACGCCAAAGCTTCGGCGTCGGTGATACGCTGCTGACTGGCTACCTTTGCATGTAAATTTTCAAATAAATTATCCATTTTTTACCTGAGCTATAAAGATTTAAGTTACATCCTAAATTTAAAACCATTTTACTGATTATTTTCGCCCCAACGCTTGAACAATTGATGCTCTACCCCGAGATTATCCAACACTTTTCCAACTAAAAAATCGACCAAATCGGCCACAGTTTCTGGTTGATGATAAAATCCCGGCATTGCCGGTAATATTTTTGCCCCAGCTTTTGAGAGGTGGAGTAAATTTTCCAGATGGATTTGGTTAAATGGTGTTTCACGCGGCACCAATAGGAGTTTCTTGTCTTCCTTAAGCGCTACATCTGCAACCCGTTCCAGCAGGTTATCGGATAAGCCTGCTGCTATCCGCCCCACTGTCCCCATGGAGCAAGGGCAAACAACTACAGCATCGGGAGCACTTGAGCCACTAGCTACAGGGACAAAAAAATCATTAATCGCACAGTATTGCAAACTGTTTGGAGAATTGAAATATTGGCTAAACTGCTGCAGAGCAACTTGCGGATCTTCTGCTATATTTAAACCTGTTTCATACTTCAACACCTGCCGTCCGGCATTGGTCAACAAAACCGTCACCGCTATTTCAGTGCGCAACAGTTCCTCGATCAAACGTAAGCCATAAATTGAACCGGAAGCACCGGTTATACCGACAACGATGTTTTTCATAACAAATCAAAACCTTTTTTGCCACCAAGGCACCAAGTGCGCCAAGGAAAACTAAAAACTCCATTTAACGGAGAGTCGGAGAGAAAAACCAAAATTCTTTTTTATTTTTAAACCTCAAAGTGCTTTTCTTGGTGCCCTTGGCGCCTTGGTGGCTATTTTTATTTATAGGTTTTCTCTACATACTCTCCTGCTCAGCGTATCTCCGTTGAAGTTTTCAAACCAACGCATCGATCAAAGTAAAAATAAAGATCGTCACGCTGATATAGCCATTCATATTAAAAAATGCAGCATCAAGCTTAGAAAGATCATCGGGTTTAACCAGTAGGTGTTCATAAAACAACAATAGTGCCACCACAAATACGCCGATGACATAGATGCTACCTAAGCCACTACCCAAAATTGTTAACAACAAAAACAGCACCATCAAAATATGAAAAATACGGACCAATAAAAATGATTTTTCTTTCCCCAATTTTGACGGGATAGAATGGAGGCCATGTTCGACATCGTAATCGTAATCTTGCAGGGCATAAAAGATATCAAACCCAGAAACCCAGAACAGGACGGCAATTCCCAAAGAGATTACCGGCCAACCAAGGTCACCACGTAATGCCACCCAAGCTCCAATTGGCGCTGCAGCAAGGCAAATCCCTAATACTACGTGGGCAAAATGGGTAAAACGTTTACAGTATGCGTAGAGGACAAAAAAGGCTAACGCAACTGGTGCCAACTTTAAACATAATGGGTTCAACATCCATGCGGCAAAAAAGAACAGTACTAGTGCTGCCGCAATAAACAGAGTTGCTTCGCTAACCGACACGCTACCAGCAGGAATATGACGATCTGCAGTGCGTGGGTTTTTGGCGTCGATCTTTGCATCAATCAGTCGATTCAAACCCATCGCTGCAGTCCTGGCACCAACCATAGCAATACAAATCCAGAACACTTGACCAACACTTGGAGGTTTACCGTTTGCCAACGCTGCTAGCACAACCCCCATCAATGCAAAAGGAAAAGCGAAAATCGTATGGGAGAACTTAATCATCTCCAACAAAGCTTTAAATTTGATCCAACTAGATTTTATATCCATCAGTAATTACCCTTTTGAATTTTAATTTGCCAATTTACACCCTGATCAATCATGGAACAAGGGCTTTCAACCATTTGTTTCCATTGCCGCCTCTGCTATGATAGTTTCCATGCCTGAATTTATTGCTGAACATGGCCTGCTGGCGCTATTTTTCGTCAGCTTTTGTGCCGCAACATTACTACCACTGGGGTCAGAGTGGTTACTGGTCGCCTTGCTTCTCCAAGGCAGCAACCCTGTTGTCACAGTTACCATTGCCACCCTTGGAAATAGCCTCGGAGCGGCAACCAACTATTTAATTGGCTATCATGGTGGCAACTGGATAACAGCTAAAGTTCTGCGCATAAATCGACAACAGCTGCAGCGGGCGGAACAATGGTTTAACCGCTATGGCAGTTGGTCACTGTTGCTAGCGTGGCTCCCGATTGTCGGAGATCCGCTCTGTTTAGTTAGCGGCACCCTTAAAACGCCACCGCTACGTTTTACCCTGCTGGTTACCGTTGGAAAACTGGCACGCTATACATTTCTGGCCCTCGTAACACTACAGAGCGCCAGCTTACTTACTTAATTTTAGGTCAATCTAATGCTTTACTCCCCAGCATTCATCGCTCTTTTTTTTGCCAATATTTGTTTGGTTGCAAGCTACACATCTTTTTTTCTGTTTCCGCTATACATAACTGAACATGGTGGCAGCCATCACGATATCGGCATTATCATGGGTGCCTTTGCTTTAGCTTCAGCCGTTTGCCGCCCTTGGATCGCTACAATGATTGATAGGATCGGTCGCAAGCGTAGCTATACAATCGGTTGCACTATCATGACCATAATGCCGCTACTACACTTGCTTCTCAATGATTCTTTAGCAGCAAACTACCCCTATCTGCTCGTATTTCGAACCATCCACGGCATTGGCTTGGCCATTTGTTTCACTACTATTTTCACTTTCGTTGTCGATCTTATTCCTCTAGCTAGATTAAATGAAGGGATTGGTATCTTCGGAACTTCAGGGTTAATCGGTATGTCCATCGGCCCCCTAATAGCTGAACCGCTGTTACAAAAATTTGGATTTACCGCCTTTTTCTTCGCCGCTTCCGGACTTGCAGGCATGGCCCTGGGACTCCAAGCACCAATAAAAGATAAACACCATCTACAGCAACAACCTTCAAAAGATTCGCCTTCGTTTTTTGCGCTACTAAAAACCCGTAAACAACTGCTTGGCTTCGGATTGGCAATATTGTTTGGCGGTGGCTTAGCGG
>JADGED010000158.1 GCA_016744555.1 Desulfuromonadaceae bacterium | reverse complement strand
CCTTCAACATCACTTAGTTTACATGCACGCTCAAGCAAACGACTATGTAGATAGAAAACGTCACCAGGGAATGCTTCACGGCCTGGTGGACGACGAAGCAACAATGACAACTGACGATAAGCAACTGCTTGCTTAGAGAGATCATCATAAATGATCAGACCGTGCTTGCCGCTATCGCGGAAGAACTCGCCCATGGTGACACCAGTGTATGGCGAAATAAACTGTAGTGGAGCAGGATCAGAAGCAGAAGCGGCAACAACAATGGTGTAATCCATTGCGCCATGCTGGCGTAGCTTCGCAACTACCTGAGCAACGGTTGAACGTTTCTGACCGATAGCAACATAGATACAAACAACACCATTACCTTTTTGGTTAATGATGGTATCGATTGCAACTGCAGTTTTACCGGTTTGACGGTCACCAATAATAAGCTCCCGTTGACCACGACCGATTGGAACCATTGCATCGATAGCTTTAAGACCAGTCTGCATTGGCTCATGAACTGACTTCCGCTCAACGATACCAGGTGCTTTAATCTCAACCTGACTATAAGTGTCAGTTACGATGTCGCCCTTACCATCAATTGGGATACCAATTCCGTTAACAACACGACCGATTAGTGCCTCACCAACTGGAACCTGAACGATCGCTTCGGTCCGCTTAACAAGGTCACCTTCTTTAATGTGCTCTGAATCACCAAGGATAGCAGCACCGACGTTGTCTTCCTCAAGGTTAAGAACCATTCCCATGGTGCCACCAGGGAATTCAAGCAACTCACCAGACATTGCTTTGTCCAAACCATGAATACGAGCGATACCATCACCTACCGAGATGATCGTTCCGGTTTCGCTGACCTCAACTTCTGTTCCGAAGTCTTCGATCTGCTTCTTGATTATTGCACTGATTTCTTCTGCTCTAATTTCCATAATCTTTTGTTACCCCTTTGCTAAGGTATCAGCAATCCGTTTCAGCTGGGTTTTCACACTACCATCAAAAAGTTTACCGCCCATCTCAGCCTGGAGGCCTCCGATCAACGACGTATCTTTATCTACATTCAAAACTATTTGTTTGCCGGTCTTAGTTTCTAGACCCGCCTTAATTTCATCGGTACGTTTTTTCGTAAGCTTGCTTGCAGCTTTGATGTTCACACGAACAATACCAGAAAGGTCATCGGCAAATTTGCGATAATCGGCATCGATCTGTGGCAAGTAAACAATTCTACCTTTTTTAATCAGCAGATAAATAAACTTACCCATCCCATCGCTTAATTCCATCTTTGCAACAATGTCTTGCATAATTGCTGTCTTTTTCGCCAATGGAAAAGTTGGGCTATCAAGCAACAATCGCAACATATCTTCTTGCTTAATTACTGTTGCTACTTCTGCCAGCTCTTTAGCGTATTCCTCAACCTGCTTCTGCTCTGAAGCAATATTCAGTAACGCCTTAGCATATCTTATTGAAATCGCGCTGTTACTCAATTTAGTTCTCCCACCTTCTGCATGTACTCATCAATCAAACGGGCATCATCTTCTTTGGTGAAGTTCTTTTTCAACAACTCTTCAGCGACACCAACTGCCAGTTCAACAGCTTCACGTTGCAATTCGGTTCGTGCCTTAGCTACCTCAAGGGCTGCAGCCTTACCGGCATCTTTTTCAATTTTTGCTGCCATCTCTTTAGCACTAGCAATTATTTTCTCTTTTTCAAATTCACCTTCGCGGCGAATTGCAGCACCAATTTCGGCAATTTCGTCAGTTGCTTCTGCCAACTTGCGATCATACTCAGCAAATTTTGCTTCCGCTTCCTCTTTGACTTTTTGGGCTTCTGCTAGAGCTTTTTCAATCTCTTCGGTTCTGCCACCCAAAGCATTTTTAAGCGGCTTGCGCAAAAAATAGACCAGAATAGCAACAACTATAGAGAAGTTAAGTAGACGGTAAAGGAAATCTTTTAGCAGCACACCACTTTCAACTTCGTGTCCGCCACCACCGCCAGATGCGTAAACTGCTCCGCAAGTCATTCCAACCAGCAAAAGAGCCATCAATACTGTTTTAGCTTTACTGCACATAGTTCTTAAACCTTCCTGGCCTTAAGCCAAATCACGACCAAGGATTTTTGTAGCAATTTGTTGAGCAAGAGCTTCTGCTTCACTCTTCAAGGTTTTACTGGCAGCGTCTGCCTCATCAGCAACTTGAGATTTGATCGCTTGCAAACGAGTAGTAGCTTTACCATTTGCCTCGGAGAGGATAGCTGCTTCCTCCACACCTGCCGCTTTTTTCAACTCATTGCGTTCACTATTAGCTTGCCCTTTAGCGTCACTCAATTGTTGTTGATAGCGCTGCATCTTGTCATCAATATCAGCTTCTAGATCTTTTGCCCGAGCGTGACCACCAGAGATGGTTTCACGCCGCTCAGCCATAACTTTTAGCAATGGCCGATAGAGCAATTTATTCAAGACAACTAGCAGGATTATAAAATTAAGAAATTGTAGACCAAGGGTCCAGTCAAGGCTTATCACTGAAGCGTACCTCTTTAAAAATACAGGTTAGTATTATCGGCAGGTATCTCGAAGCCGAATCACAATTACTTTATCGAAAAATGGATCGAGTTAAATCGACGCGAATAGCTAACATACCACCGCAACGACTGTCAAGCTTCTAGTGCAGAAACAGCCATTTTTATCACGACAATCAATTCTCACACCAAAGCTTTGCGGTGTTTAATTACCATGCTCTAAAAAAGTGCGACAAGATAATTTACTCCGGCTTTTTATCTTTTGTTGTTTTTTGACTTACTGGTGCGCTACCATTTCCTGACATTTTTATCTCGCCATTAAAAACAACCTTCTCTTCAATTCTTATAGATGGTGTTTCTATTGAACCGGTTACTTGTGCTGGTGCCCGCAATTCAACCGTAGTGGTTGCCTTTATGTCACCATCAAAACGACCACTCAAGATCAAAGCTCCAACATGAATAGTTCCTTCGATCTCGGCAGTCTCACCAACAACTAAAGTATCAGTAGAACATATTTCGCCCGCAAACACCCCGTCAAGGCGCACCATTTCATCAAAGCTAAGCTTACCCTCAAACCTACTTCCAGCTCCAAGAAATGCCTTAATATCAGCTTTTTCCATTGCCACCGGCTTTTTCATATTCACAGGCTCCTGTTTTTTTCCACCAAACATGTTTCACCACTTTCCATTTATGAGTAGTGCCATCACTGCTTTTATTTATCCAGCAACTCTACGATCCGCGCTAATTCATCCTGATCGCTATAGCTAATTTCAATCCGCCCACCCTTGCCCTTAGGTAGCAATTTAACCTTAGCTCCCAATTGCTGACAAAGGTTGTTTTCGAGCGCAACAACATTAGGATCTATCGGCTTACTAACCACGGTTCGAGCTTCTTTCACCCCAAACAGTGACTTGATTTTTTTTATCAACTTTTCGGTTTCACGTACCGACAGTTTTTTTCTAACAATTTCGCGCCCCGCTTCGACAATGTCATCTTCTTGATCTAACGATAGAAGCGCTCGAGCATGCCCCATACTAAGACGGTTTGCGGCTAGATCATCTTTTATGGCATCGGGCAAACGCAACAATCGAACTGCATTTGCTACGGTAGACCGATCCTTACCTACGCGCTGCGCAACATTTTCCTGACTAAGCTCAAAACTTACCATTAAATGGTGATACGCTTCCGCTTCTTCGAGTGGATTTAAATCTTCACGCTGGATGTTCTCTATCAAAGCTATCTCCAACGCTGAATCTTCAGAGACATCCTGAATAACCACCGGGACACGCTCTAATCCAACTTTTTGTGCGGCACGCCAGCGCCTTTCTCCAGCAATGATTTGGTAGTGATCGGCTACACGGCGAACGACTAAAGGCTGAATAACTCCTTTTTCTTTAATCGATGCAACCAGTTCTGCCATCTTGTTATCATTAAACGTTTTTCGCGGCTGCTGACTGTGAGGCTGCAACTCTTCTAGGGGGCACTGAAAGTATTTCTTTCCACCCTCTTGAGCTGCAGAATTCAACAAAGCTCCTATCCCCTTACCCAGGGCTGGACGTTTTACTTTAGCCATGCAAATCTCCTGTTACTACTTCTTCTGCCAGTTCCATATATGCCTGTGCTCCACGCGAGCCAATTGCATACATCAATACCGGCTGTCCATAACTAGGTGCTTCTGACAATTTCACATTGCGTGGAACTACCGTAGCAAACACCTTGTCACCAAAATGTGCCCGAATTTCATCGCTAACCTGATGGCACAGATTGTTACGACCATCAAACATGGTTAATAAAATTCCACTGATGGTTAATTGCGGATTCAATTCCTGCTGTACCAGGCGCACCGTTTCCATCAGTTGCCCAAGCCCTTCCATGGCGTAAAACTCGCACTGAAGTGGCACCAACACAGAATTAGCAGCAGTTAGAGCATTAACAGTCAACAGGCTCAACGATGGCGGACAATCGATAATAATATATTCGTAATCGTCGATTAGTGGTGCAATAGTTTTCTGCAACCGCTTTTCTCGCTCCTCTACCTCAAGTAACTCTATTTCGGCACCAATTAGGTCGGTATTTGAAGGGAGAACATCCAAACATTTCAAATCAGTTTTTTGCAACACTTCGTGAGCTTTTTTCTCACCCAACAAAACATTGTAAACAGTTGAATATATTACAGTTTTATCAACTCCAAGGCCACTACATGCGTTTGCCTGCGGGTCCATATCAACCAATAACGTCTGCTTTTCTGCTGCGGCCAAGGAAGCAGCTAAATTAACCGCTGTCGTGGTTTTACCTACCCCACCTTTTTGATTTGCAACGGCGATAATCTTTGCCATTTACTGGTCTCCTTTTATTCAACTACAGAATTGCCAAACTGACTACAAGATAAGGTTGTGGATACTAGCATAGTGTTAGTTTTAATTCAGCACTATACTCGTGTTGCAGGCGATAAAGTTGTTATTTACACTCAAAAATGAGGAGCTGACGCTTAGCAGAAGTAAAAGGGAGGCAATAATCAACCATCCTAGGTTCTGCATAGCCATGATCGTCAATGACTTGTTTCGCTGCCATCACTTCACTTTCACCTTCGGGACCCTTCATGGCGATGAGTCTTCCCCCCGCCCTTACCCTAGGGGTAGCACATGCCAAAAAGGTTGATATTGAAGAAAAAGCTCTACTTACTACTAAATCAAAGGTCTTCTCTTTATCGCCTTCGATATCTAAATCTTCTATCCGCATATGTAGCGGGGAGAGATTGTTTAGTTGCAGCAACCGTTTTATATGCTTTTGAAAATTTATTTTTTTACCGACACTGTCTACAGAAGATACTTGTAGGGCAGGCGTTGCTATGGCCAGCGGTATACTTGGCAAGCCACCTCCAGAGCCAATATCAAGCATAGTGGTAGCTGAACCTATATGGTCTAACAACACCAAAGAATCGAGAAGGTGCTTTTCTATTGCCTCATCTAGTTCTCTAATCGAGGTTAAATTTATCTTCTTGTTCCAGCGCAACAACTCTTCGATAAAAAGTAGCTCTTTATTTATTATTGCTTCCGCTAAAACTAAACCTAGCCCTTGCAACCCCACTCTAAACCTAGCTGACATGATTTCTTTTCCGCAAATAGATTTGAATTACCGCAATTGCTGCGGGGGTAACCCCTTGTATCCTTCCGGCATGCCCTAAGCTTAACGGCTTTATTTTTTTCAACTTTTCTCTTACTTCAGTTGATATACTAGGAATAAGGTCATAATCAATATCGGCAGGTATCACCACATTTTCTTGTTCACGAAACCGACTAACC
>JADGED010000157.1 GCA_016744555.1 Desulfuromonadaceae bacterium | reverse complement strand
AAAGGCTCATAAAGGGCAGAATAAAGAGGGGATAAGGGCTGCCGCGCAAGAGTTTGAGGCTATCTTTATTAAGCAAATGTACAAAGAGATGCGTAATACCATTACTGATGGCGGCTTAATTGAAAAGGGTAATGCCGATGCTATTTACAACGATATGCAGGATATGGAAGCGGCAAAAATGACAGCTGAGCGAGGTGGTATTGGTTTGGCTGATATGATGATGCAGCAGTTGATGGAATAGTTTGTGATATTTAAATATTAAAAGGCGACACCATTTTGATGGTTGTCGCCTTTTTTTGTTTTAATTTTTAACTGGTAAATGCGTACAGGCTAAAAGCAAGATCTAGACCGTCGGTTCGCGGACCGACAACCGCTTTCATTTTCTTTGAGCGCAAAGAAAACGAAACAAAAGAAACTCTTTTTATTTCTGTCGCGTGAGTCTCTACCTTTTCTCGGTGTTTCCTGCTGAAAAATTACTTATTAGCTGCGTTGCAGCTCTCCTAACCTTCTAGCGGCCGTAAGGTGGATAGCAATACGTTAAAACGATTGTGTTCTTTCGTCGTCTAACGATCCGTACCGTCTCTAATGGCGAACAGGTCAAAGGCAAAAAAACTTTTGAACCTCACACTATTATTGAGTAAGTAGTTTTTCCATTATATCAAGTGCTGCTTTGCGCCCATCTGCAGCTGCAGTAACAACTAAATCGGCTCCACGGTGGCAGTCGCCGCCGGAATATACTTTTGGATTGCTGGTTAAGCCGCTAATTGGATCAATTTCAATTTGTCCCCATTTGCCGGTCTTTATTCCTGCTGGTTTTAATCCCGGTAGGGTAGAAATATCAAACCCTAGGGCTAGGATAACGGTATCGGCGGGGATGCAGTGTTCGGTATTTGGTATTATCTCTATTTGCTGGCGACCGTCGGCACCTTTTTCGCCAAGTTGAGTTCTTTCGACTTCTACGCAAAGGAGGCCATCTGCTTCGCGGCGAATTTCGCGGGGGCTGATATTAAAGTCGAACTTTGCCCCTTCTTCAATGGCGTTGTGAAATTCTTTGGCACTGCCGGGCATGTTGGCTTCGTCGCGACGATAGAGGCACGAGACTTGACTAGCACCATCGCGGATAGCGGTGCGCAAACAATCCATTGCGGTATCGCCACCACCGATAACGACTACCCGTTTACCGGCCATGGGGAATTTCTCTGGCCGAGTGGTATCGAATAATTGTTGCTGCTTGTCGGTCAAATAGCTCATTGCCGAGATAACTTCAGGATGTTCTTCGCCAAAGATACCGGCTTGCTTGCCACTAGTTGCACCAACACCGATAAAGACCGCATCGTTTTTGGCAATTATCTCTTCTAGGTCAATGTTTTGACCAATTTCTTGCTGTAGGTGGAGTTTGAGACCGGCTTTTTCGAGGATTTTAAAGCGTTGGGCAACAATTTCTTTACCGAGTTTAAATCCTGGGATTCCGTAGGTTAACAGTCCACCGGGAAGTTCTGCACGCTCGTACATTTCAACCGCAATTCCAGCTCTTAATAAGAAATGGGCACACGATATTCCAGCTGGGCCAGAACCGACAATCGCAACTTTATAGGGATGGCTTGTGCCGGGAAATGGCAGTTTAAAACCAGCACTAAATGCAAGGTCGGTAATGGTTGCTTCAATGCTACCAATGGTAATGGCACCATAGCCGTCGTTCAAGGTACATGCCCCCTCACAGAGGTGGCTCTGAGGGCAAATGCGGCCAAGAATTTCTGGAAACGGTGAGCTTTCATTACTAAGTTGAAAGGCGCGTTCCAAATCACGATTAGCTATAGCTTCTAACCACTGGGGGATATGGTTTTGCAGTGGACAACCAACAGTAGTGCAGAAGGGATCTCCACACTGGACGCAGCGCTCGGCTTGCTTCCGAATTTGGCGCTGACTGCACGCTTGGTAGATCTCTTCAAAGTTTTTTAGCCGCTGAACCGGATCAATTTTCTCAGGGTCGTGGCGGTTAGTTTCGATAAAGTTTTGCACGCTAATCCCCTTCTTTTGGATTGAGTGGTGCTTGCATATCTTTTGGGGTTACCATCCAGAAGTAAGCAAGTTCTTCACGATAGTCGGCCAAAATCTTTTTGGCTTTTGGGCTACCGGTTTGATGGTAGTAGCTATGAAGAATTTTTTTCAGGTAGAGGTTGCCTTCATTGTCATCATCTACAACTAAGCGCCTGGCAATTACTAATTCTTGATTAAGTCGATCGATGAAATTTTTCTGCCGGTCATAGATAAAAGCGGCTCCACCAGTCATGCCTGCAGCAAAGTTAATTCCGGTTTCACCGAGGATAACTACGGTTCCGCCAGTCATGTATTCGCAAGCGTGATCGCCAGTACCTTCAACTACAGCCAAAGTGCCAGAATTCCGTACGGCAAAACGTTCACCAGCAGTGCCAGCTACAAATAGCTTGCCTCCGGTAGCGCCGTAGAGACAAGTGTTGCCGACGGCAGAAGAGTTCTCTTGATAAATTTCAGGGGTGATAATAATTCGTCCACCATGCATCCCCTTGCCGACGTAATCATTACCAACACCGTTCACTAGTAGAGACATCCCTTCGCTAAGGAATGCTCCTAATGATTGCCCGGCGACACCATTAAGTTTTATAGTAAGGGCATCTTTAGGCAACCCTGCGTCACCGTAAAATTTGGCAATTTCGCCACTGATCAAGGTGCCGAAACTACGGTTGGTATTGTGAATGTCGCGTTCAACAATGATTGGATTCTGTGGCGTTTTGATAACTGGGTAAATTTCTTTCAGTAACTCTTTTTCCAACTCATTGTTGTCAAATGGTGGGTTTGGTTGTTGCTTGGTATTGCAGCCTTCAACTTGTTGTAAAATTCGAGAAAAATCAAATTTATTAAAATGTGGATCATCAATTTGACGGAGAAGATCGGTACGCCCAATGATTTCAGCAAGAGAGTTGAAACCCAGTTCGGCCAAAATTTCCCGCACATCTTCAGCGACGTTTGTTAAATAGCTGACAACTTTTTCAACGGTACCAATATAGTGGGCGCGCAGGTTGTCGTCTTGGGTAGCGATACCGACGGTACAGCGGTTAAGGTGGCAAACTCGTAAAATTTTACAGCCTAAAATAACCAGCAATGGGGTACCGAAAGCAAAACTTTCTGCCCCCATCATTGCTGCTTTAACTATATCGCGACCAACCTTTAATCCACCATCAGTTTGCAAGTGTACCAGCTCTCTTAAGTTGTTGGCCTTAAGGCTGAGGTGAGTTTCGGTTAGCCCCAGTTCTAGAGGGTTGCCAGCAAATTTAATTGAGCTGAATGGTGCGGCACCGGTACCGCCATCATTGCCAGAGATGATGATTTTATCGGCATAGGCTTTGGCAACTCCGGCAGCGATTGTCCCTACGCCACCGCTTGACACCAATTTTACGCTGATGGTCGCATCTGGGTTGACTTGTTTGAGGTCAAAAATAAGTTGGGCTAAATCTTCGATTGAATAGATATCGTGATGCGGCGGTGGTGATATCAATGTAACACCGGGAACGGTAAAGCGTAGAGTTGCAATTAGGGGAGTAACTTTTTGTCCCGGTAACTGCCCACCTTCACCCGGTTTTGCCCCTTGGGCTAGTTTTATTTGGATCTCTTTGGCACTACGTAAATAGCCAGGGGTAACGCCAAAGCGACCCGAGGCAACCTGCTTAATCTTACTATTCTTTACCGTTTTGAAGCGTTTCGCATCTTCTCCACCTTCGCCACAGTTGGAAGAACCGCCAAGTTGATTAAGCGCTTCTGCCAATGCTTCGTGCGCTTCAGGGGAGAGGGCGCCTAGTGACATGGCGGCAGAATCGAAGCGACAGGTGATTGCCGCAAGCGGTTCTACCTTATCAATATTAATTGCCTTTTTGGGGCTATTAAATTCGAGAGCATCACGGATAAATTTAGTGCCACGCCCTAGAATCATCTCCCTAAATTTAAGGTATTCTTCCCGACTGCGAATTTCGGCAAAGCGATGGAGTTGGGTTATTACTTGAGAATTGAAATCGTGATATTCAAAACCTGTTTTGTCACGATAAAAACCGCCAATTTCGAGTGGGTAAATCGGTTGCATGAAGGTTTTACTAAAGTTTTTAGCGTGATTGGTGTTGATTCGTTCCTCAATGTCGCTGAAGTCCAACCCCGGCAAGAGGGCTTCTGAGCCTTTGAAACAGGCGTTAACAAGGTCTTGACTCAGGCCAATGGTATCGAATAAGGCGGCATTTCGATAACTAGAAACGGTACTAATCCCCATTTTGGACATAATTTTGAGGATGCCTTTGGTCAGGGCATCGTAGATGTTGCGCAACGACTGGCGAATATCTTTAATGGATAGCTGTTGCTTTTCACACAGCTCTAGCCCCGTTGCATATAGCATCCATGGGTAGATGGCTACACTTCCATAGCCAACCAATACGGCTGCACCATGCGGTTCCATCACCTCGGCGGTGCAGGCGACAATATTTACATCCTGACGCTGGCCAATTGCTAATAACTGTTGATTGATATAACCAACCGCCATCGCCATGGGGATCAGTTTTTTGTCGGCGGCAAGGGCACGGTCGTCGAGAATGACGATGCGGATACCATCATCTTGCACTGCAGCAGCGACTTCTGCTCCAAGTCGCTGTAGGGACTGGTGAAGATTTGCAGAGAAGGCGGTAGAAAAATGGCGGTACTTATAGCATGGTTCATAGCGCGGCAAATCTGGATCGCCAAATGTTAATAACGCTTGGAAAATATCGTACGAAAGTATCGGCGAGGTGCTTTTTAAACGTTTAGCTTGTTCCTTGGTCTCAATTAGAGGGTTAGCTATTCCACCAAACCCGATTGTGGTCGACATAACCGCTTTTTCCCGCAGTGGGTCGATGGGTGGATTTGTTACCTGAGCAAACTTTTGCTTAAAAAAATCGGTAAAATTGCGTTGTTGCTTAGAGAAAGCGGCGAGGGGGGAGTCGTCCCCCATGGAACCGACCGGTTCTTTGCCGTCCTTCATCATTGCTCGAACCAGCAGATCTACTATTTCACCGGTGACATTATGGTAACGCTGTAATTTATCGAGCTCTGGGTAGCGATAATCACTAAGGTCTTCGAACTGCCGCTCGATAAATTCCTGTAAGTAATAAGTGTGGTCAGTAAGCCAGAGCTTGTATGGTTGTGATTCCATCAAGTAACGATCAATATCGCGTGGGTAAAAAATTTCGCCACTCTCCAAGTCGGCAGCTATCATCTCGCCACTTTGCAACCGACCACGTTGTTTAATCTTTTCAGCCGGAGTATCGAGAACTCCGTATTCACTGCTGATCAAGAGGCGATCGTCGGTGGTAATTACATATTTAGCCGGGCGCAAACCATTGCGGTCGATGACGCAGCCAATATAACGACCATTGGTTAAACTGACGGCGGCAGGTCCATCCCATGGTTCGTAGGCCGCCGAAGCATACTCGTAAAAAGCACGTAGCTTTGCTGGCATATGGGCAACATTGTGCCGCGCCGGCGGAATAAGGACCCGGATTGCCTTGAAAAAGTCGACCCCGTTGGCAAGGAGAAACTCAACCATATTATCTAGATTGGCACTGTCACTTACCCCCGTTTCTAGTCGTGGCAATATCTGTTTCAGCTCATCGGCGGAATAGATTGGACTTTGTGCTTGGGTGAATTTAGTCAGCGCCTTAAAGCAGTTACCTTTGATTGAGTTGATTTCGCCATTGTGGGCAATTACCCGTAATGGTTGCGCCAATTTCCATTGTGGTAAGGTGTTAGTCGAAAAACGTTGATGAAATAAAGCAAAGGAGATTTTAAAATCATCACTTTGCAAATCGGGAAACAGTTTCTCAATGTGGGTCGGCATTACTAACCCTTTGTACGATACTGTAG
>JADGED010000156.1 GCA_016744555.1 Desulfuromonadaceae bacterium | reverse complement strand
GTATATGAGCAGTGGTATCAAACCCACAGTAGTCCAGAACTGTTTGCCGAGGCTGTCTACGGATTGCCGGAGTTATATCGTGAAAAAATCCAATCTGCTCGATTAATTGCCAATCCTGGTTGTTACCCAACTAGTGTTATTGTTGGTCTTGCGCCTTTACTAAAGAATAAATTAATCAATCCTGATACCCTGATAGTTGATAGTAAGTCTGGTGTTAGTGGTGCAGGGCGTGGTGTGAAACAAGGTAGCCTTTACTGCGAAACCAATGAAGGGTTTAAGGCGTACGGGATAGCTAGCCATAGGCACACGCCAGAAATTGAACAGGAATTAACTAGTTTGGCTGATAGTGAAATTAGGTTGAATTTTACCCCCCATTTGCTTCCGGTTAATCGGGGAATTCTTTCAACTTGTTATGCCGATTTGGTTACTGATAAATCTTCAGCTGAACTATTAGAATTGTATCGAACCCATTACGCAGGTGAGAACTTTGTCAGGGTTATGCCAGGTGGCGAATTGCCAAATGTAGCCTACGTCCGTGGGACGAACTTTTGTGACCTTGGACTGGTAAGTGATCAGCGTACCGGTAGGGTTATAGTGGTAAGCGCTATTGATAATTTGGTTAAAGGTGCCGCTGGGCAAGCGGTTCAGAATATGAATATTTGTAGTGGTTTTAATGAGTCACTTGGTTTGGGTATTGTTCCCGCCTTTCCATAATTTTATAAGTAATTGATTAATTTTTGAAGTTTATTCGCAAAGTAGTTAGTTGCCTTGAAAAGTTAGTGTTTTCCGCTTAGTATTGAGCTAACTAGTAAAAATAAGTTTGACGATTTGGGGTTTGTATGTTGGAAAGTGGCTTGAATGTTTTTGGTGGTGAAGTTGTAAACCAGATTGCAGCAAATAGCGTTTATCAAAGTTATTTGGTCAGTTTTGCTGCGGCGAAAAAATCTAAGTTGATTTGGGTTTGCCCTGACCAGTTATTTGACGATAAACAACAGCAATTGTTTATGGAGCATGCGGGCTGGCTAGCTTCACAATCATTTCCTTGTATCGGTTTGCCATCAACACGTGGAGAGGTTGAAGGTCAGGCTGCTTGCCTCTATCCATTCCCTGTTGGTGAACCTTTAGCACAGATAATGGATCGTCCTTTTTCAGTTCGACAAGCCGTTGAATTAATAAAGCAAATAGCATCATGTTTAGCTCTCCCCCATAGTGCTGCGTGCTGGCATGGTAACCTTTCGCCTGAAACGATTTATTTTGATGGGGATATTCCGTATCTAGCCGACTTTTCTTTGAGTCAATTGGTAAGGCTCGATTATAATTCCGGAATAGATCCTCGCTTTACTAGTCCTGAGCAGGTGCGTGGTGAAACTCCCACTGCTGCAGCTGATATTTATAGCCTTGGTTGCGTTTTTTATCATTTGCTTACCGGTAAGCCACCTTTTGTTGGTACCGAGCCTTTTGCTATAGCTAAACAGCATTTAGAGGGAGAATTCCCTGTATTTCCAGAAGAAATGGCATTATTACAACCATTAATCGATGCTGTTACTGCGACAAAAGTTGAGCAACGCTATAATATTAACCAATTTATTGATGCTTTAACCGCTTTGGCCGATCAAAATGTAATTGATGAAATAGTTGTGCCGCTTGCAGTAACTGAAATTTCTGCAGCGAATGAAGTAACAGACACGTCTACTTCTTTATTAGATGAAACTGTTGATAGTAGCGAGCTGTCTGCAAGGATTGAAGCAAGACTGATGGAGCAATCTGCAGACTTTGATGAGTATCGTGAGTCTGAAGTACCTGCTGAGGATATTAAGGCAGTGACTGCAATATTGGAACAATCGTCAAAGAGCAAAAAAATAGGTCTTGGACGCTTCATTGTTGCATTGTTGCTAGGGGTGACAGTTGGGGCTGGACTTTACTACTTTATGAACGTACAGCAAGTTGTTAATTCTTCTGCTAGCACCACTGCAGAGGAGTTTGACAGTATGTTGGTCGCTGATTTGGATCACGGAATTAGTTTGTGGCAGGCCGAAGATTTTAATGGCGCTGAAGCAATGTTTAAACGTTTGATCGAGACATATAGTGGTGACCCTAGAGCATATAATAATCTTGCGGCATTTTATGCTTCGCAGGGTAACTACGAACAGGCTCGTGATTACTTAGAGTTGGCGCTGGCTATAGATGAAAATTATTCCACTGTCTATAAAAATTTAAGTTCAATTTATGCTGAAATGGCGCGCGGAGCTTACGGTCGAGCGCTACAGTTAGGCAAAACAAAAGAGTTAATATCTCTACCCATTTTTTCTAGTAACGGCATAAATAGTATTAATAAGATTGGTGACCTAGTTGCGTCAGTTAAAAAAGGACCAAGCAAAATAGCGATTAAGTCTGATTTGATCGCAGAAAATCAGCCCATTGCAGAGGTATTGACAAAAAAATCTGAGCCAGAAGTGGATGTTGCAACTGTTGAGATCGAAAAAGTTAAAACAGAAGCTGTAACTACTACAAATATTGTTGAGCAACCGATTGTAGCGGCTGTTGAAATACCAGTAGTTAAGGAGGCCGCTTTAGAGCCAACGTCACCAGCGGTAACGCCAGTAGAAGAAACTACAGCAGTAGCAGATATCGCGACACTATCGCAATACCCTGAGGCTGAAAAATTTCTTCATGATTGGGCTAAAGCGTGGTCAGGGCAAGATATCACTGCATATTTGGGTTGTTACGCAGATAAGTTTACCCCATCAGGGGGGAAAACTCGACAAGGATGGGAAGCCCAGCGTCGTTCACGTTTAGCTAATCCGAAAAAGATTGATATCCAACTTGTAGATTTTGAATTTGTGCAACGCAATGATGGCAGCTTGCAAGTAGAATTGATTCAAATTTATAAAAGTGACGTTTACTCTGACCGAACTAAAAAAAGTTTTGTTTTGGCAGCAGAAGAATCGAACTGGGAAATTTTGCGTGAGCGTTCGCTGGGGATGATCCGTTGAAAATAAAGCGTATAGCCATAGCTGTAGCTCTAATGTTGTTGTTTGGTTTAACCGGGGTAAAGGTCGGCGCCTTGTGGCCACAACAACAAAGTGGCTACGAATTACCTGCTGTAGTAAACAAGCCAATATTGCCCAGTTCTTTTATTGATGTTGAGCGCTTTGATGCACAAGAGAAGATTGTTTTAGAGCGTTTAAATAAGCGCTTACAGTGTAACTCTGATGATTACGAAGCTAGCTTATTAAAGGGGTTGTTGCTCTTTCAAGTCGGTAGCTTAGAGAGTGCAATTGTCGAATTACAGTCGTTGACTGAACGCGCCCCTAAGTTTCAGTTGGCGCATTTGATTTTGGGCGACCTATTGCTCGCCCGGTTTGATCAAGTGGGTGCTTTGGGGGCAAGTTTCGCTATCAAGAATGATAGCTCCAAGCAAAACCATAATATTCAGCAACTGCAAAAAGAGGCGAGGGCGCGATTACATGGTTATTTGACTTTGGCAGGTGGGGTGAAAATTCCTCGTGCGTTAATTGCGCTGAGTAGTAATGTTAAATATGCTTTGGTCGTTGACAAAAACAAAAATCGGCTTTATGTCTACCGTAATGGTGGTGCTGGGTTACCGCCTGAGTTGGTCGAAGATTTTTATATTGTTTTGGGGAAACAAGCTGGTAACAAATTGCGTGAAGGTGACTTGAAAACTCCTGAAGGGGTATATTTTGTCACCAGTTATTTACCCGATGAAAAATTGCCCCCTCTATACGGTAGCGGCGCCTACCCAGTAAATTATCCTAACGAGTTTGATCGCCGTCTACGCAAAACCGGCAGTGGCATCTGGTTGCACGGAACCGATAAATCATTATATAGCCGCCCACCACTTGACAGTGAGGGGTGCGTAGTTTTAACCAATCATGAGTTCACTAGAATAAGCAAGTATGTTGAAGTGGATCGTACCCCAGTAATTATAAGTGAATCTATTGATTGGTTAACTAGCGCAGAATGGCTGGATCAAAATATAGAAATTCAGGTTGCATTGGAAACCTGGCGCCATGATTGGGAACAAGCAGATATAGAACCATACATGGATAACTATGACGAAAGTTTCTGGTCTAAACGGTATGATAAAAAAAGTTTGGCAGCGCACAAATCAAGAGTATTTAGAAGTAAATCATTCCAAAAAATAGAACTATCCGATATCTCGGTATTGTCCTATCCTACCCAAAAGGCTGATCGGCCAGTAGTGGTCGCAAATTTTATTCAACACTATCAATCTAACAATTTTAACGGTGATATGCATAAGCGTTTATATATGGTTAAGCAGCAGGGCGACTGGAAGGTTTTGTATGAGGGGCGGCAGTAGTTTATAAGTGTTGCGATGCATTAATTGCACACAACTTGTATGCAATTAATGCAAAGAAGCATGCATCTTTGCATTGATCTTAGTACTGACAGCTTAATTGTATGGTTTTTTTGTTATGGTATGAAGATTGCCTGTAAATTATTACAAACAATAAATTTAATTGAGGTTTTATGATATGAGAAACAAGAGTGGTTTTACTTTGATTGAAGTAATTATTGTGATGGGTGTTATTGGAATCATGTCAGCTATTGCATTTCCGATGGTAAGTAACTGGTTGCCTAATTATAGGTTAAGGGGAGAAGCCAGAAATTTATATTCGAATATGCAAAGAATCAAGCTTGAAGCAGTGAGAAGAAATTCTGACGTTGGAATTTCTTTTACCACTGTGGCTTTCCCTGCGGTCGGTGGACGCTATCAGGCATTTATTGATGACGGATCAGGTGTTGGTGGTGTAGCAGGAAATTTAATCCAAGATGGTACTGAAGCGACTCTTTTTCAGATTCCAATGTCAGCTTCATGTTCGTTGGTAATAGCGAGTTTTAGTGGTAACTCTGCTGTTGGATTTAATTCTAGAGGACTACCATCGCGTAATTGGTTTGGGTCAGCTGTAATGCGTAACGATAGATCCAAATGGTATAGAATTAGTTTAGGTATTGCTGGTAGCACTAGAATTGAATCTAGCAGCGATGGAATGAATTGGAATTGACAATGATTTTTACAAAAAACAAATTTAATAGCGTGGGATTTACTCTGATCGAGCTACTTATTGCCATGGCAGTTTCTGGTATCATTATGACCGGTGTGTATTCGGCATTCAAGTCACAGCAAGATAGTTACCTTGCTCAGGAACAGGTTGCCGAGATGCAGCAAAATATTCGTGCTGGCCTGTATCTTATGACCAGTGAGATCAGAATGGCTGGTTATGATCCTCTTGGTATTGCTGGCTCTACAATAACTACAGCTACGCAAGGGAGAATGGGGTTCTCGCAAGATGTAACTGATAATGCTGGCACTGGAGATGGTGATGGAGATACTGCTGATTCAAATGAAAATATTACCTATGGTTTTGCCAATGGTTTTGATAATGACGCTGATGGGATTGTTGATGGCAACGGTGTCGCACCATTAGGTCGAAATACTGGAGGAGGATTTCAGGCTGTTGCTGAGAGCATGCAGGCACTTGAATTCTATTATACCTTAGTTGATGGTACTCAATCTCTTGCACCTGCTGACCCGAATACTGTTAGCGCGGTACAAATATCTATTCTCGCAAGAGGTCGACTGCCAGATTTAAACTACTCTGACACGCGCACATATCCCACAGTGGGTACAACTCCTGGAGGGGCGACTTGGGGGCCTTATAATGATAACTTTCGGCGTCGATTCCAAACCATAACTGTAAAATGCCGCAATATGGGATTATAGATTATGAATATTTCAGTTAATAATCAGCAGGGTTTTACCTTAGTAGAGCTTTTAATTGCCTTAGTTATCTTTGCTGTTGGCATATTGGGGTTAGCAACAATGCAAATAACTTCGATCCAGGGAAACAGTAAGGGACGATTGATTAGTGAGGCAAGTAATT
>JADGED010000155.1 GCA_016744555.1 Desulfuromonadaceae bacterium | reverse complement strand
GCTAAAGTTCGCGCAAACAATCCACAACGAATAGAGTGGCGCCAAAAGGAATCCATGTTTAGCAACTCACTTGGAACGTTTTGAAACTGTTTAACAACCGTTATCCCTAGAGTTAAAGATTCCAACTCATTAGTCCCTAACAGCGAAACCGCTCGTGAGACAGAATCAATCTTCCCCGAGAAACCATAAAATGGGCTATTTACTAAGCGCAACAATCTAACGGTCAAATTAGCATCACTACTGATAGCCTTACCAATTTGGTGTGAATTAGAGTTTGGATCTTTAAGTAACTCAACAATATGACTATAGACCGTCGGTAACGACGCGATATCAACATCCCCTTTAAGGAGATGGGTGACTTTCATGGTTGGAGTATCACTACTTGGAATTGCCGGCAAAGCAGCATCAGAAAAAGAGACTGGATCTAACCCACCCTGCAAACTCAGAGCAAAACGATGAACAATATGTCGATAAAGGGTTGCCATTGGCTCAGCACCAATGTCATTTAATACAAAGCGCCGCCACAAATAGCTTTCTGCACGTTCGCTGAATTCAGCTACTAATTCTTGCCCCTGTTCATACTCTTCCCCCAAACTCAGTTCATCGATATCTACTTCGATGATCCCCCAAGACTTAAAAACCTGAAGGTGGTCTTTTTGTAAAGGTGCTCCTGCAGCCAGAACAAATCTACCCGTTGGGGTACGTAAGTCCTCAGCCAGAACCATACCTTCAGCCAAATCGTCTATATAAATAAATGCCAAAATTGTCTACCTTTAGAAAAAACAACACCAGTGCTTAATAGCGAAACCACGGCATATTATCAAAAACCTCTAACCTGTGCTAGCAAAAAGCGGACTCAAAGACCTGATGCCAACCTCAACCGTATAACTTGGTCACATTTTTCTATTAACGCCATCGGCTACCTAACTGGCAACGCCTCAACTGGTTGTAACTGCCATATTTGTTCATTATATTCCTGCATCGTTCGATCTGTAGAAAACTTCCCCCCCGAAGCAGTATTCAAAATACTCATTCGTGTCCATAGTTGCTGGTCGCGGTACGCTTTTTCAACTTCCTTTTGCGCCGCTAAATAACTAGCAAAATCGGCAGCAACCAACCAAGGATCGTAAGGATTCTTAATTGCCTGAATCAAAGAATCAAAGATCCCCCCTTCGAATTGGTTAAAATGGCCGCTTTCTAGCAATTGCATTACCCTCGTTAGATTTTCATCGGCAGCAATTATGGCATCAGGATTGTAGTGATGGCGCAAATCTACCGCCTCTTCAGTGGTCAATCCAAACAGAAAGAAATTTTCGGCACCAACTTCTTCACGAATTTCGATATTTGCCCCATCAAGAGTGCCAATAGTCAGGGCACCGTTTAACATAAACTTCATGTTGCCAGTACCGGAGGCCTCTTTTCCTGCGGTGGAAATCTGTTCCGACAAATCGGTTCCGGAACAAATCACCTCCATTGCCGAAACTCGATAGTTTGGTAAAAACGCTACTTTAAGCAGATCGCCAACCTCGGGATCATTATTAACCAACTTGGCAACATTGTTAACCAACTTGATGATCAACTTGGCTAACGCATAACCCGGTGCTGCCTTGCCGGCAATCAAAACAGCACGTGGAATTAGGTCATCAGTATCGCCCCGTTTAATCCGATCGTACAGATGAATAACATGGAGCACATTCAAAAGCTGGCGTTTATATTCATGAATACGCTTTACCTGCACATCAAACAGTGCGGCGCAATCAAACTCAACGGCACAATCTTTTTTCACCATCTTTGCCAATTGTTGCTTGTTGTACTGTTTAACCTGCCGCCACTCTGACTGTAAGTTGGCATCATCTGCAAAATCCTTCAACTTTTCCAGTTGCGCTAAATCAGTGACCCATCCATCCCCAATCCTGCTATTGATTAAAGCGGCCAATTCTGAGTTTGCATACGCCAACCAACGCCGCTGGGTCACACCATTAGTTTTATTATTAAACTGCTGCGGCCACATTTCATAAAAGTCACGGAACAATCCCTGCTGCAACAACTGTGAATGGAGCTGTGCCACTCCATTAACTGAAAAGCTGCCAACGATTGCCAAATAAGCCATTCTGACTTGTGGTTCTGGACCCTCTTCAATCAGAGACATGCGTCGCTGTCGCTCCATATCACCGGGCCAACGTGCCGCTACCTGAGTCAAAAACCGAGCATTAATCTCATAGATTATTTCCAGTAACCGTGGGAGCAATTGTTGAAACATCCGTACTGGCCACTTTTCCAAGGCTTCTGGCAGCAGAGTGTGATTGGTGTATGCCATAGTTTTTCGCGTTATCTTCCACGCTTGATCCCAGTCTAAACAATGCTCATCCATCAGCAGACGCATTAACTCAGCTACCGCACAGCTAGGATGGGTGTCGTTTAGCTGAAAGCAGTTATTATCGGCAAAAGTGGACAAATCGTTGCCCTTGGTCATTTTCCACTTATCTAGAACATCTTGCAATGTTGCCGAAGCAAGAAAATATTGTTGCCGTAACCGTAACTCTTTCCCATTCTCACTGCTGTCGTTGGGATACAGCACCATGGTAATTTTTTCTGCTTCGTTCTTATCAGAAACCGAACCGGCATAATCACCGGAATTAAACTCCTCTAAATCAAACTCTTCCGTCGCCGCCGCTTTCCACAACCGCAAGGTATTAACGGTCCCATTGCGGTAGCCCGGTATCGGCACATCATAGGGGACAGCTTGGACATCACGGGTATCGACCCAGCGCATCCGGTTTTCTCCTTGCGCATCAGCGTAAACCTCGCTCCGCCCACCAAATTTTATCCGTTGCCGAAACTCAGGCCGCTTAATCTCCCAGCGGTTTTCCATCCCTAACCAGTGATCGGGCTCTTCAACTTGATAACCGTTAACAATCCGCTGACGAAACATGCCGTACTCATAACGGATACCGTAACCGATAACTGGCAACTGCAAGGTTGCACAGCTATCAAGAAAGCAAGCAGCAAGACGTCCCAAGCCACCGTTACCAAGCCCTGCGTCGGGTTCAATCCCTGACAATTCTTCAACTTCTAGACAAACATTTGCTAATGCCTTGGTAAGCTGCTCTTCCAAGTCGAGATTCAACACAGCATTCCCCATAGCACGCCCCATGAGAAACTCAAGTGAGAGGTAGTGGGTCTGCTTACAACCACTCTCTTCATAGGCGTAACGGGTATTTTTCCAACGCTCCATTAGCCGGTCACGGATTGTCAAAGCCAAGGCTTCATAGGCGTAATAAACCATCCGACAATTACGGTCCCGACCAAGATTGTTGGTGTAATAATGGCGAAAATCATCTAGCAATTCTGCCGCCTCCATCCCCAAAGGGGACACCTCGGTTAATGTAGGATGACAAACACCATCTTTATATCGCTTATAACTCATAATCAGACTCTCTTGTAATAATTGGCAACTGCCCACATATACCCAAGACAAAAAACCATTCACAGCAAACCAAATGTTGCTGAACTTTAAACCACTACTATAACCGACTAACCCACTTTTTCAAGTTCACCACGCAGGCTCAGAGTATCACATCAAATATGTGTATAATCTAGTACTTATTCAAATCTCCGTCACGGGTTATTACTCTACATATACTGCTCGTAATCAAGTAGTTTCTGCAAAGAAAAAAACCGTGACTTTAATGCGACCAGAAGACACTATTTCATTTTAACTAATGGTATGCTAAAGACTAAACAACTACGACGACTAGCTAAACAGCAAGGGGAGAAATCAATCCGTGAGAACACAGCGAAATTTCATTTGTGCTTTAATTGGTCTTTTTATCCTTATCGCTCCGCTTGTAAGTCTAGCCGATTATTATGATGGTGATGACCTCGGATATCTTGATGTTGTTACAGTTAATGGTAACGCCTTTGAAAACTTCCACGAAGATGAAATAGTCTTCTACGACGAAGACCTTGCTCGCACCAATGGACAGGTATTTATCCGGGGGATTCTTGAAAGCGAGCAAAAAAGCTTAACCCCATCCGATCTTTTGGTACAAATCACTCTGGATGGTGGCAGATCTTGGCATGCTGCCAAAGGGGATAGTCAATGGTCATACTCCTTCAGACCGGTCACCGGTTTCAGCTATGATTTTTCCATTAGAGTAATACGGCGCCAAGCTAGCAAACCACAACAAAAAATTGAATTTTTATCACGTGATTTAAAAATCAAACATAAATTTGCTGCAATAATACAAGTCCAAACAAAGACTACTGGCGCTTGCTGTATTTCTGCAATAGAAAACGCTTCAGTCAGAATGTTAGCATCCCGCACCGGCAATCAATGTAAAGCCATTGGTGGAATTTTCTTTGAGAATCAAGATGTGGCCGATATAAGTTTTGATGACTGTCCCGCACTTCCGGTTGAAACTGGTGCCTGCTGTATCAGCTTAGCCGGCTCTGAATACGACCAATGTAGCGATAATTCTAATACTGCCGACTGCGCCAATGCCGGCGGCAAGTTCCACGGCTCCACCGCCTGCGCCGAACTTACCGAAGACCAATGCAACCCAGCACCGGTTACCGGCAGCTGCTGTCACCCAAAAGTTAGCTACGTTAACGAATCGGGTGTGTTCCCCGTACAGTGCTTTGACAATCTAACCGAATATAAATGTAAATTAGTCCAGGGCACCTGGGGCGAAAGCAGTGCTTGCGATGACTTAAGTGAAGAGACCTGCCCTAGCTATGGTGCTTGTTGCTACACCGACGCTGCCTCCGGCAAAGATAAATGTGCCAACTGGATACTGGAAGATAGTTGCGATAGACTTAACGGCACCTTCCATACTGATCAGCAGTGCGATGCCGTGGGCTGCGCTCCGCCGCCGGGACGTGGAGGATGCTGCTTAACTAACGAATCCACCGATCCTGCAATCGTGCTTCGAAGAGGGATAGACTCCCGGACTGAGACACAATGTGATGCCCTCAACGGTTCATGGTTCGAAGACCAATCTATAATAAACATTAGTTTTGATGACTGTCCCGACTTAGTACAACCATCTGGCGCGTGTTGCGTTAAATTGGCTGGTTCAGCTCACGACCAATGTACCAACGATGTAACCCCATCAAGCTGCATCGATGCTGGCGGTGATTCCTACTTGAATAAGAGCTGTGCTGAATTAACCGAGGCCCAATGCAGCCCAGCACCGACTACCGGCAGCTGCTGCCATCCAAAGATCAGTTACGTCAACGAATCTGGCGTCTTCCCAGTGCAGTGCCTCGACAATTTAACCCAGTACAAATGTAACCTTCTGCAGGGGGCTTGGGGTGAAAGCGGTGCTTGTGAAGATTTAACAGAAGAGACCTGCCCTAGCTATGGTGCTTGTTGCTACACCGACTCGGCTTCGGGTGAAGCTAAGTGCGCTAATTGGATGCTACAAGATAGCTGCGACAGGCTTAACGGCACCTTCCATATCGATCAACAGTGCGATGAAGTAGGTTGCGTTCCACCACCAACATTGGGTGGTTGTTGCTTAACCAACGAGTCTACCGATCCAGCAGTAGTTCCGATCAGATTCGTTGATGGCCGTACTCTGAACCAGTGTAATGCCATTGGCGGTTCATGGTTTGAAGGGCAAAATTCTACCGATGTTAGCAATGAAGATTGTCCTGCTTTAGTACAACCGTCGGGAGCTTGTTGCGTTAAATTGGCTGGTTCAGCTCACGACCAATGTACCAATGATGTAACCCCATCAAGCTGTGCTGATGCTGGCGGTGATTCCTACTTGAATAAGAGCTGTGCTGAATTAACCGAAGAGGAGTGCAGGCCACTAGCGGAGATCGGCAGCTGCTGTCATCCAAAGATCAGCTATGTAAACGAAGATGGGGTATTTCCGGTTCAGTGTCTTGATAGTTTAACCCAGTATAAATGCAACTTATTGCAAGGCAGTTGGGATATTAACAATC
>JADGED010000154.1 GCA_016744555.1 Desulfuromonadaceae bacterium | reverse complement strand
CGTAGAGGGTGTTGCCGTCAGCGCTAACCTCGATATATTCAGGATGGTCGGTTAGCGGCAAAGGGATGCGATCAGTTAGGGTTTGATTGGTGGTATCAAAGCGCTGGATTAGACGTTGCTGCTGATCGAGCAGGTAGAGTAATTTGTGCTCATTATCCAGCGCCATATCGATGATTCCGGCATCAATACCGTGCGCCGCAACTATCCGGTATGGATCAACCCGAGCCAGATATAAAGTTTGAATTTCGGGGCACAGAATATAGAGGAGTTCATCTGCAAGTATGCGTTGTTGTGACCGTACATGTAGTTGGCGTTGCAACGGTTGATTAAGATGCTGTAGCGCCAGTTGACTGTCCACAAACAGACAATTACTGCTCGCCGATTTTATTTCTAAAGGTCGTGATAGTGGCAGTTCCATCTGTTCCTGCCGCAACAACTCACCGGTTACACTCTGTACCGTAATTTGAAAGCGAATCTTGCTGTAGATTCCGGCTGATAACGGGTCGGCAGCGACAAATTGTTGTTCAATCTTGTTCTCTTGCAGGTTACTGACTGCATCGGTTAGGGGGTACCACTCGGGCTCAATGTAGATCTCAACGCCATTAATGCTAACTTGGGTCAGGGTTTCGGTAGTTGAATGGTTTAAGTAAATGGTTAGGAATCCGGCCGTAGATAGATCTATCCGTTCTTCCCGCGCAGGAGAATTAATGGGGGCGCAACTGCTAAGTAGAGAGCAAGCGCATAGTAACAGTAGAATTAAGTGGCGAAATGTTTTATCCATAGATTTCTATTACCATTAATTTTTCGAGGTGTGACAGTTGCTACATAAGCCGCCATCATTGCTCTCTATATAACCCCAGCGCATCGCTTTATAGTAAGGGGAACCATGGGCGCGATGACAGGAGAGGCAATTGATAATGCTGTCACTGCTAGTGAAATTGATGGTGCTAATAACGGCACTTACATCTGAACTTGCAAGGGGGGTAGCTGGTAGGTAGCTATTGCCGACCCCACCATATTCCCAATATTCTGAAGTATCAGCGGTGTTACTAATGGCAAAGTCGGTTGGATGACGGAGCCAAGGGGAACTCGTGCCGCTACTTTGATGGTAAGTGCCGTGACATTCGGCACAAAAATAACTGATAGTCGATGTATCGTGCGTTTGGCCGGGACTGTCGATCCCTTTATATTGGTTATGCTCTGTGGCACTAGGCTGATACTCCCAGTTACTCGCTTCAAACCCACTAATGCCAACCAACATGCGGTAACCGGCTGCCGGGCTGGTATCAGAGCCAGGAATAATTGCATCGCTGCTACCTTGATGGTGAGCACCACGAATAGCGTTAACGTTGTTATCGGTAGCGTGGCTACCATGACACCCCGTAGTACCAGCACAAGTTATCTGAGCGTTGTTCCAGTTACCAGCGGTTCCCGGAGTAGTCCCGTCAGCAGCGGGTAGGCCACCGCTTGCATAGCCAGGGGGGACGAATAACGTAAGGTCTGGATCGGTGATGCCAACTACATTGTGTCCCATGCGGTCATTGTTCTTTACATACTTAAAGGTGCCGCCGGCTAGGGTGTGTGCTTCAATCCCAGAGTAGCCATATTCGGCACCACTATCGGTCAAGTTCAACGTGTTGTGGACATAGGGGGTGGTGTTACTACCATCATTGCTGCCGGTATGGCAGCCGACACAATCTTGGCGTAATAGTGCTTCGGTATTTGCACTGCTATTGAGTACCGAGTTGTCTTGACTGTTATGCATGGTGTGGCAATCGGAGCAGCTCCCCTTAACTTCGGCCACAGCGGTTCCGGCTGGCAACAATAATAGAGCAATTATTGCCAATGGTCGCCCCAGCTTGTTAAGTAGCGCAAAATATGTTGAAGTTATTCGCATGTAATACCCATAGTTTAATCCTGAAAATTAGTGACTGAATACCTCAATCCGATCATTTCCCTGATTAACAATGCACAATCGTTGTTGCCAATCTAATAATAGCTGTGACGGGTAGTTAAGTTGACCCCGGCGATAGCCTTTTTGCCCTAATGTTTCAATATACTTCCCCTTACTGCTGAACCGATAGATTTTAGCTAGGGCGCGGTCAAGGACGTATAGATGTTGCTGAGCGTCAACTTCCAGCGACACTGGAGTGTCGAGTTCATGCTCCAATTGGATCCGGTTTTTCTGTTTGCCGCTAAGGCTGAAGCTATAAATATCACCATTAGTGCGTTCTAGTGCCCAAACTTGGTCACCCTTGATCTTAAAATCGATAAAATGTCCCCCCGCCGGTGGTGCAAAGGCGACAGCAATTTTTAGATTGTCATCTAAAGCGTAAATTCTGCCACTACGACGATCGGTTAGATAGAGCCGATGGTTCGCATCGGTTGCAATGCGATCTGGCACCAATGCTTTACCATCGGTGCCATGGAGATTAAATTTGCGAATTATTTGGGTTTTCATATCGATGTAGAGGAGCGAATTATCCGCCCGTTCAACCAGCCACATTTTTCCTGGCCGGGCAAATGTCATTGCCGTCGGTTTAAGCAGTTTTCCTAGCGCAGTAAAGTCATCGAGAGGGTTCCCGTCCTTGTCGATAGAGAGGAGACGTCCCCCTTGGCTGTCAATTACGTAATAGCGTTGCCGTTCTAGATCCAGTGTTAATGATGCCGGGGCAGAGACCTCACCGGTGGCGGGGAAAACCAATTGGCTAATCAACGCCGACTTTTTTGCGGCGGCTGATAGTGGAGCCAATGAACAAATGGCCACCGCCACGAATAAAGCTTTGATTATGGTTTTATGGTTCCAAATAATCTTCATATCAATACCCCGCATGACATTGAATGCACAGACCTTTATCGCTGGTGCCGCGCAGGTTGTATTTGTAGAGCGTGCCATTACAAGGATCGTGGCAAGAGACACAGGTCATCGCCTGACCATTGCGTGGATCGTGTGCCTTATCACCGGTAGGGTGGCTGAAATTATTGTGCTTTTCGTGACAATCGGCACAGGCTTTATCTCCACCACCTTTAAGCATAGCTGGCTGTGTGGCTCCATGGAGTTGGTGACAATCGAGACAGCGATCAGCGTTTGGGTGGAGATGTGCGCTGTTTTTACGTCGTTCAAATTTACCCGCATGGCAATTACGGCAGACTTCACCGGGGTAGCCACGAACTAATCCGACTTGCTGGCTCGCATGGGGCGTATGGCATTCAAAGCAAAATGATCCATTGGTGCTAGGGACAATGTGATTAAACTGCTGGTTGAAGCTCTCCATTATGGTGGTATGGCAACTCATACAGAGGTCACCACTAAGCTTTTGGCCATGACAGCTTTGACACTCCCCCCGCTTAAAGGGTTGATGTTGGGTCGCACGTAACAGGGCTGAGTTTTCAGACTGGTGCGGGTTATGGCATTCGAGGCAATCAATCTTGTTTAGATTGCGATTCAAATGTTTCTGCCGCAAGCTGTTGTTGTTGGGGTGACAACCAAGGCAAAGGGCGGCACTGTTTTTACGCAGAAGCATTGGTTGTTCACTGCTGTGGGCGGTGTGACAGGTGGAACATTGACCCCGTAAAAAAGGTGTGTGGCGGACACTTTTTACTGGCTCTAACTCTTTATGGCAATTCAGGCAGAGTTGATCCATTTTATCTCGCAGCAATTTGGGCTGCTGTGATGCGTGAGGGTCATGACAAAGGAGGCACTGCCCCTGCTCTGCGGGCTGATGTGGAAACTCTTGTTGCCCAATTTTTTCCAGCAGTGTTTGGTGACAACTGGCGCATAACTTTTCGTTTTGTTGATGGAGAAGTCCTTCATGGCGAGCCAAATGGGGGTTGTGGCACTGATCACACCGTTGTTTGGCCACTGGTGTATGAATTATCTTTTTCTCAAACAAAGTGCGATCGTGACAATCATAGCATAGTTCAGTTGCGGTTGCCGTGAGGGCAATTGCAATTAATCCGGCAGCTAAAATTAAAGTTCGCAGCAGTTGGCTAGGGTTACCGATATTGCTCATGGTGCCACCTCCTTGTGACAGGCAGCACAATTTTTTTGGACAAATGGCTCATGCTTGACTGGGAACGTGAGGGAGCGATCGGGTCCACCATGGCTATCGTGACAGCTCAGGCAACTGTCGATCCCCGGAGCAATGCCGCTATGGTGGATTGCCAGTTCCTGCGTCGTTAAGTCGTGGCAAGGGGTACATAATTGACTCGTGGGGCGGTTCAATAAGTTTGCCCGTGGTGCCGAGTGCATGTTGTGGCATTGGCTACATTGCCCTTGTCGGGCGGGAGCATGTGCTACCCCCTGACTCCAGTAGCGATCGGTGTCGTGGCAATTGAGGCATAAGTCTGGCAACGTCTGCTGCAGAAAATGGGGCTGACTACTGCCATGGGGCTGGTGACAACTGCCACAGTTCCCCGCTTTAAATGGTTGATGCTGATGTTTATCGGTCGTTTGCAATTGCTCGTGGCAGCTGTAGCAAATGGCGTTATTGGCCTTTACTGCTAGCCCCGGATTGTCGCTGGCGTGGGGTAAATGGCACGTTAGACATTCACCACTAGCAAACGGCTGATGCTCAGTTTTTGTGGTCGCTTGATCCATAGTGTCTTCATGGCATGAGCTACAAAGTTGCTTCCCTTGTCCCCGTAGTAGTTGGGCATTAGCGCTGCCGTGGGGGTTGTGGCAGCTGGAACATTGACCTGTCGCCACAGGGGCATGGAGGTTTTGTCTGGCGAGATCCTCCCGCATGTTTGGATGGCAGCTAAGGCAAAGGTTTTGTTGCGGCTGCGTTAATAGCGATTTTTGTGGGCTACTATGGGGGAAATGACAAGTTGAGCACTGTTGCTGCTGCGCCGGTTCGTGGGTAAATGTTGCGCTTGTCTCTTCTTGATTATGGCAGTTTTGGCACAAATTGTTTAGTTGGTCGTTAAGCAAGCTTGGTTGGCCATTACGGGTTTCGTGGGGGTTATGGCAACCGAGACATTCTCCCTGCCTATAGGCACCGTGCATGCTACCGGTCTCCGTCTCTTGCTGGTGGCAGTCGAAGCATAATTTCTCTACCGGTTTATTTAATCTGCCGGGATTGCCACTTGCATGTGCAGCATGGCAAGCAAAGCAATCGCCATTTTTCACCGGAGCATGTTGCTGACTACTATTGTCGTTTGCGTGTGGTGTTTCATGACAATTGCGACAGAGGTCAGCAGCTTGTTGTTTCAGGGCAAAAGGTTCGGAACTTGCGGGTTGATTGTGACAACTTTCGCATTCCATCTGTCTGACTGGCGCATGAACATACTCCCGCAACAACGATTCTGCTGTAGCAGAATGGACCAAATGACAATCGTTGCAGCGATTCGTTATGGTGTAGCCATTATGGCGTGCAGCTATAGTTTCACTCTGGTGACAGTTAAGGCACTGTTGGTCTGCTTCACTATTTAATAGCGCTGGGTTTTTGGCGCTATGGCTCGCATGACAGTTGTTGCAACCCTCTTCCACGGGTTGATGGCGAACTGCAAGGGTAAAGGTGGTGCTGTCGTGGCATTTAAAGCAAAGTTGTGGTGCAGTGGCGTTAAGTAAAAATTGGTTACTGCTATTGTGTGGTTGATGACACTCTAAACATTGCCCTTGGGCCACGGGAGCATGGGGCAGCGGTGCGGTTTCCCCGTTGCCACTCTTGCTGATGTTGCGGTGGCACGAGAGGCACAGATTCTCTTTGCTAGTTTTCAAGTAGGCCTCACCAATCAAGCCATGGTTACGATGACAACCATTACATGATCTCTGTTTTAGCGGGGCGTGAACGTTGTTTTCCGTTGTTAGCGGCAGGTACTCAGAGTGGCAGTCGAGGCAGTCTTTAACCATCCGCTTTAATTCCGGCGCTGGAGCAGCACAGCCATATAACAATAAACAACTTGTTAGTAGAATTATAATTGCTCCAGCGTAAGTGAATTGTTGTCGCATTGGCACTACTCTTTCAGGCTGTTTAGGCA
>JADGED010000153.1 GCA_016744555.1 Desulfuromonadaceae bacterium | reverse complement strand
CTTCGTGTCCGTCGTGATGAGCTTCATGCCCGTCGTGATCAGCTTCATGCTCGTCATGATGCGCTTCGTGGCCGTCATGCTCAGCTTCGTGTCCGTCCTGATGAGCTTCATGCCCGTTGTGATCAGCTTCATGCCCGTCATGATACGCTTCGTGCCCGTCATGCTCGGCACTATGATTATGGGCGTGTGCATCCCAGTTGCCGCCGCTGCGGACTGGTAATAATGGTCCATCGATATCTTTTAGTAATTGTAGCTGTTTTGCATTTTTGCCCAAAGTTTCTAGCGGTTTTACCATAAAGGATTCCAACTGGGGGCCAACCCAAACAACCAGGTCGGCTTTTGCGAGCATGCGCGCTTCCGAAGGGCGTAGACTGTAGCCGTGCGGGGAGCCGCCACCTTTAACCAACAATTGTGGTTCGCCAACACCGGCCATAACGCCAGCCACAAGAGAGTGGAGCGGTTTGATGCTTACTGCAACTTGTGGTGTTGTGCTTGCTCCCCAAGCCGAAGCTGAGCAAAATAAAAAGAGAGTAAGTAAGATTAGTTTTTTCATAGTAAGTAACGCCCCTTTACGGTAAGATGTGAAACTGTATTGAAATGTTATATTATAACATTTGATTAAAGGCAAGTAAGTGATAGGAGTTTTTTATGCCAGCAGTTTTTCATTGCGTCGAAACCGACCATCAAAACTGTATCAATAAGGCTATCAGCCATGCGGAAGAGCTTTGCCAGCAGCAGGGTAAACGTTTGACGGCGATCCGCCGTAGGGTATTGGAGTTGATTTGGCAGCAGCATAAACCGGTCGGCGCTTATGAGTTGCTGGAAATGTTGCAGCAACAACAGCGCTGTGCTCCTCCCACGGTCTATCGGGCCCTCGATTTTTTACTCGACCTTGGTTTGGTTCACCGGATCGCCTCGCTGAACGCTTATGTCGGTTGCAGTCGTCTGGGCAGTAAACACCATGGCCAGTTTCTTATTTGTGAACAGTGCCATGCGCTTGCAGAACTTGATATCCCGGAGATAACTGCAGCCATTGCCCAAAAAGCCGACGTTTCAGGGTTTATTGCCGGGCAGCAGATTATTGAAGTGCTGGGGTTATGTCCCGATTGTCGGCAGAAAAATAGCGAGAATAATTGATGGAATATCTACTAAATATGACCGCTATTGATCTGGTCATCGGCCAACGCAAAATTCTCCATCAGGTTGATTTGCAGTTATCAAAAGGGGAGATTCTTACCATTATCGGCCCTAATGGTGCCGGCAAAACTACTCTGGTGCGGGTCGCCTTGGGGCTGATTAAACCCACCTCTGGGCAGGTTGAGATGCATAATGATATCAGTATTGGTTACATGCCACAGCGTCTCCATCTCGATCCAACCTTTCCTTTAAGTGTAAAACGGTTTTTAAGCATGGTGGGCAAAAGCCAGCGGGATCGGATTGAACCGGCATTGCAGGAGGTTGGGGCGGCTCATGTCATTGATTCGTCGATGCAAAGCTTGTCTGGCGGGGAGCAACAGCGGGTGTTACTGGCCCGAGCGTTGATGCGTGATCCGGATCTGCTGGTTCTGGATGAACCGGTACAGGGGGTAGATGTTCACGGTCAGTCAGAATTATATCAACTTATCTCCCGTATCCGTGACCAACGGAATTGTGCGGTGATGATGATCTCCCACGATCTGCACTTGGTTATGGCTGCTACGGATCGTGTCCTTTGTATCAACCAACATATTTGTTGCAGTGGTACGCCGGATGTAGTCACCAATGATCCCGCTTATCTGGAGTTGTTTGGAGCTCATGCCGTAGAGAACCTGGCTATTTACAGCCATGATCCCACTCATCGTCATAACGATTGCGATAACTGCTGCAAAGGAGAGAGCTGTGATCGATGATTTTCTTTTGCGGGCTCTGATCGGTGGCCTTGGTGTGGCGCTGATAGCTGGCCCGTTTGGCTCTTTTGTGGTCTGGCGGCGCTTGGCATATTTTGGCGACACTCTGGCCCATTCTGCCCTGCTCGGGGTGGCTTTGGGTTTTCTGCTGCAACTTAATTTGACCCTTGGAATTCTTGTCGTTTGTCAGGTGTTGGCGCTATTGCTGTTCTTTAGCCAGAAACAGCGCCTGCTTGCCAGTGATACTTTGCTCGGTATTCTGTCCCACGGTGCCCTCTCTCTTGGTTTGGTGGCGCTGGCGTTTATGGAGGATGTCCGGGTCGATCTGGTTGCCTATCTGTTTGGCGATATACTCTCAATCAGCAATAGTGATCTAAACTGGATTTTCGCCGGTGGCGGTCTGGCGTTGGTGGGGCTGATATTGATGTGGAAACCACTGCTGGCAATCACCATCCATGAGGATTTGGCGCGGGTCGAAGGGGTGGCGGTTGATCGGATCAATTACAGTTTTTTAGCGTTGATTGCCTTAACGGTAGCGGTGATGATGAAAGTGGTTGGCCTGTTGCTGGTTACTTCACTATTGATAATCCCTGCAGCGACGGCACGCCGTTTTGCCAGCAATCCTGAAATGATGGCTGTTACCGCCAGCTTTATCGGTTGTCTGGCCGTAATTGGTGGTCTTTATGGCTCCTACACTTGGGATACCCCCGCTGGCCCGTCAATTGTTGTTGCCGCCTGTCTGATTTTTATCCTCAGTTTGATTTTACCGAGAGTCGCTAAATAGACCGGAGTACGTAAGAGTGGAAAATCTGCAAATATTTTCATCGTTAGCGGCAGCTATCTTTTTAGAAGCGGCACCTTTTTTGTTGATTGGTTCTTTGTTGGCTTCCCTCCTTGAAGTTTATGCTGATGAAAATCTTATTGCTAGGTTGGTGCCGAAAAGTCGGGTTAAAGGGATTCTGTTTGGCTTGTCAATTGGGTTGTTGTTACCAACCTGTGAGTGCGGAATTGTCCCAGTTGTCAGGCGGATGCTTGATAAAGGGGTGCCTGCATCGACGGCAATTACCTATATGCTTTCGGCCCCAGTAATCAATCCAATTGTAATGGTTTCTACATACGTGGCATTTCGTAGCGATGTGACTATGGTGCTGGGGAGGGTGGCGCTGGTTGCGTTACCGGCAATTAGTCTCGGCTGGGTGTTGTCAGAGGTTTCCGCCAAGCAATTGTTGCTGAATCCTTCAAGTGCAGAAGGGCACGCTGCCTGTTGCTCCTCTTGTTGCTCCGGGCACCATAAAAGCGGGAGTAAGCTTCTTGCCGTTTGTAGGCACACCGTAGCAGAGTTTATGGATATGGGTAAATTCCTGCTGCTTGGTGCCCTAGTAACTGCACTGTTCAAGACATTTGCTCCGGCCAGTATCCTCGGTGTTTTTGAAAGTAATACTCTAGTGTCAATCGCAATGATGATGTTATTGGCCATGCTACTATCGGTTTGTTCAGAAGCGGATGCTTTTGTCGCAGCATCTTTTTCAACTATCTCTCCTGCAGCGCAGTTGGCATTTGTCGGCATTGGTCCGATGGTTGATTTAAAACTTATTGCAATGTTTGCCGCGGTTTTCCAACGCCGAGTTGTTTTAGCGTTAATTGTAGTGCCGATATTTATGGTTTATGGTCTCTCGGCCATTTTCAGTATGTTTTTGGGGTAAGTGATGCATCAGGGTTCTCAATCAATTTGGCAAAAATGGGGTGGCAGCTTTGAAGGTATTTTGCTGTTCATGTTTGGTTGCTACATGGTGGGGCTGGTACAAGGTGGCGACTATTGGTTGTTGCTTAATCCCAAGTTCAAGTGGCTGACTGGCAGTGCTGGTTATGTTTTGCTACTGATTGGATTGGTTGCAACGTTTTATCCCAACCCTCCTAAAGTTTCACGCAGCATCTGTTTTGTCGTGTTATTCGCTATTGTCTCTCTGGTACACAGTCCTGACAATCCATTGTTTGCTGGTAGTTCGTTGAGTGAAGTTGATCTGCCGTTAGGAAAATCATCCGCCGCGGTGGAGCTCCCTTCCAGGGTAATAAAAGATGAGCGTGAATACATAAGGATTAATCTGGGAGAACTCTATGATATCTGTGAGGCAGGCACGGCAGAACAACTACAACAGCGTTATTTGGTACGGGGCATGCTACAAAGAAATGATAAAATAGCCCCGCTAGGACAGTTTTTGATTTTGCGTGGCGCAGTGTCTTGTTGTTTAGCCGATGCAGTGGCGGTAGGGTTTAGGTTTAATTCAGGGCACGTAGCGGAATATACTGATGGTCAGTGGCTGAACCTATATATTAGCTTGGATGATTTGTCATCTCCAGCGGAATCGTTAGAATACCTTGGGCTTAAGGGTATTTTCTATACCAATATAAATCAGCAATATTTATTGAAGGTAGAGCATGTTGAAAAACAATCTCCACCAAAGATACCGGCTATGTTTGAATTTAGAAATAAGGAACCTTACGCGTACTAATTGACCTAGACCATACCCAAAATAGCCCCAGCATATAGATCAATGTGTCGGGTTATATCCTTTTTTAAGAAACAGCTAGTGTGGCAAATTTCTACTAACAAATGCTTGGTAGTAGAATTAGCGGGTGGAATTTAGATAACGGTAAATAGCGGTAATATTTCGTCAGGATCGGTTATCCCGAGCTTAAATCGATTTCTAAGCTCTTTGAGGATTAAATCTGAATCGTCTTGCCGTAGCTTACCTTCGAGCCAGAGATGATTCATGTTTTTTCTGATCATGTCTGCAGCAGTCAACGCTCGGTCGCCAGTAGGGTCAGCGTTCCAGTAAGGGCTGTCTTGATCCCCTAAAATACTGTTCATTGCATCGAGCCCCATCGCCATATATTCATCATGTTCAACTGAGTCGAATTGCCATTTTGAGCGTTTGGCAATTGTTTCTATTAAATCGTGCCATTTTTGCAGTCTAGTTATCAACATCATTGAATTGAAAATCTTTTTATTGGTTCGAAACGAAAAAATGGTTGGTGCTAGAACTCGATTTAGTACTTTGTCGTGTTTTCGATTGTCGTGTTTTGCTAAAAGTTGAGCGGTTTCCCACGTTTCATCGCGAACCCCTATGTCTGCACGAATCTCCCAGTATGCATGATTTAATAAGGTAGTATTGTAGGTCATTGCTAACTTGTAGGGTACAAAGTAGTTGTGAGCAATGGTGTCTGCCGCTAGGTGCGCCAAATATCCATAGGCGCATGCTTCAGCTGATCGACTCTCTTTTTTGCTTAAAGCGAGAAGCTTGTGACCGATAACCCAATTATGGCAGTGTTTTAAGTGGTGGGTATGTTTTTTTCCTAAAGTAATATCGGCAGCTATGCAACCATAAAGAAAGTCATACGGATTGCTTGCTAAGAGGGCCTGCAATGCTGCGGGTAAGGCTTCTGGTGCAGCAAGAAGACGTAATCCCAGCCCAAGGTGTACACCAGCCCCCCAGGCAAATGCTTGTGCTGGTAATAACAAGAGTAGTATGGTTATGAGAAGTAGTAGACGCGTCATTTTGTCACCAATTATTTAATTAAGTACGTTATTTTGTAGCTAAAAGCCTTGGAATATATATGACAGATAAATTATACCACGAATGCCACGAAGTAATCTCGCAAGGGAGAGCAATTTTAGAAGATTTACAGCAGTGGGGATATGAAACTGTGGCAGAATTGCCAGTACCTGCGCCAGTAGTAGCAGAAAGCCAAGTGGTGCAGACTGTATCCCCTGTGGCTGAATCTAGTACTCTTGCTGAATTGGAATCCAGATTAAGTGGTTGTCAGCGGTGCGGTTTAAGTGGAAAACGGAAAAATATTGTCTTTGGTGGCGGTAATCCGCAAGCACGGCTAGTGTTGATAGGTGAAGGCCCCGGGCAGGAAGAGGATGAGCAAGGTTTACCCTTTGTTGGGGAGGCTGGGCAATTGTTGGACAAAATTTTGCTGGCCATGAAGCTTTCCCGGCAGGAAGTCTACATTTGCAATATTGTAAAATGCTACAATGGTGGCAATCGTGATTCGCAGCCAGAAGAAATTGCTGCCTGTGCACCGTTTCTTAAACAACAATTAGCTTTATTGCAACCCGAGTTGATTATTACCTTGGGGCGGTTTGCTAGTCACACATTGTTAAATACCGATGAGGCGATAAGTAAATTGCGTGGGACCTGGCACGAATATGAAGGAATCCCCGT
>JADGED010000152.1 GCA_016744555.1 Desulfuromonadaceae bacterium | reverse complement strand
GATAATTACAAATAATACGTTTTTTCAAACTACTTTGCTTGGCAAACTTCTTATACATAAGACCAATTTGCTAAGATAAATAGCTTGAATACTTGACTTCATGGAAGCTCCATGTTTAATAGAATATTGTTCTATTATTCAACGTCAAGGTTCACTTCGTGGGGGGAGCAAAATTAATCTCTGCTTCACTTATAATAAGTGCTCCACTCAACTATTGCTGAATACAACTTGAAACAGGAGGAAAAATCATGAAAAAACTAGCTGTATTGTGTCTTGCAAGTTTGCTGATCTTCATGTCTGGGGCGGCTTTTGCAGAAAAGCTGTATGTCGGTACAGATACTGCGTTTGTCCCTTTTGAGTACAAAGGAAAAGATGGCAAATATACCGGTTTTGATATCGATCTATGGGCTGAAATTGCGAAGCGAATCGGTGTCGAATACGAATTGAAGCCCATGGATTTTAATGGTCTAATTCCCGGTTTGACTACCGGAAATCTGGATGTTGCTCTAGCAGCAATTTTCATCAAATCTTCTCGAGAAGAAAAAATTGATTTTTCTCACCCCTACTTTAGAGCTGGTTTAAAAGTCATGGTTGCGGCAAATAATAAAGACATCAAAGCTCCAGCTGACCTCAAAGGGAAAGTTGTAGCGGTTAAACTTGGCACTGCTACTGTTGATTATGTCGAAACTCTCGGTGCGAAAAAAGTTGTCAAATTCCCCAATATTGACCAAGCTTATCTTGAAGTTGTAACTGGCGGTGCCGATGCAGCAATGCACGACACTCCAAATGTTCTCTACTTCATCAAGACTGCTGGCAACGGTAAAGTCAAGGCGGTTGGTCCAGATGTCAAAGCAGCGCAATATGGTATCGCCTTCCCTCAAGGAAGCGAGCTCCGGGACAAAACCAATGTTGCCCTTTTACAAATGATGGAAGATGGTGCTTACGCTAAACTTTATAAAAAATGGTTTGATGCAGATCCTGAATAACATAAAGGTGAAGGCAAATTAGCCTGGGTTGGATTTCACATTTCAACATCTGATAAAGTCTGTGCATTTAAAGGATCTCTTCCGTACCAATCGTGCAGAAGAGGTCCTTTTTTTTGAACATTTCCGTTCAATTGTTTTTACAGAAGAGTCAAATTATGGGTTTTGAATTTTCAGTTATCACCGAATCACTACCTGCCCTTTTAGCAGGTGCAAAATTAACATGGATTATTACTATCTTAGGGATTGTCGGTGGGATGATTTGCGGCATTCTTGCTGGTCTGGGTAGAATCGCGGGAACGGATGCTCTCGGAGAAGAACCACACGGAATCTTCAAACCAATTACGGTTGCAATTCGCTACCTATCCGGTACCTATGTCGAAACTATCCGCGGAACGCCGATTATCGTTCAGGCGATGTTCCTATATTTTGCTTTTCCCATGCTGGTCAAGGCAGTCACCGATATTGAACGTTTTCGGATAGAGGCTTTAACCGCTGCAGTTATAACTATCATTTTCAATGCTGGCGCCTATATTGCCGAAATTGTCCGTGGCTCCGTTATCTCAGTAAACAAGGGGCTACTTGAAGCTGGCATGTCGCTTGGTATCAGCCGGTTTCAACTTATTGTGCATGTCATCGGTCCAATTGCATTTCGTAGAATGATACCACCACTGGGCAATCAGTTTATCATTAGCCTTAAAGACACCTCCCTGTTTATCGTCATAGGGGTCGGAGAACTGACCAGGCAAGGGCAGGAAATTATGGCCAGTAACTTTAGGGCTCTGGAAATTTGGCTGACAGTAGCCATCATGTATCTGATCATGACAACCGTGCTGGCTATGTCATTACGGCAGATCGAACGAAAGATGAAAATTTTCTAGTGCCCTCCGCAGAAAGACAAAAAAGATGTCTAACATTATCGAACTAAAAAACGTCTGCAAATCATTTGGCGAAACAGAAGTATTACACAATATCGATCTCTCTATTCAGGAAGGTGAAGTAGTTGTAGTTATCGGGCCGTCAGGTTCCGGCAAATCGACTTTGATTCGCTGTATCAACTGCCTAGAACTGATATCAAGCGGTGAACTGATAGTTGACACCGTTAGAATTCCTGAAGAGAGGGGCCGGACACGTCAAATACGACTTGAAGTTGGGATGGTTTTTCAACAATTCAACCTTTTCCCCCATATGACCGCACTTGAGAATGTTGCTTTCGGCCCCTGCAAAGCGAGAAAAATGAACAAGTCGAAAGCAACAGATATCGCTAGAAATCTCCTTAGCAAGGTTGGTTTGGCAGAATTTGAAAATAAGCTCCCCGGTCAACTTTCTGGTGGTCAGCAGCAGCGTGTTGCCATTGCTCGGGCGCTAGCAGTCAGCCCTAAAGTACTATTATTTGACGAGCCAACATCTGCGTTAGATCCGGAAATGATCGGAGAAGTTCTGGATGTCATGAAAAACATTGCCAAAGATCACGGTATGACCATGGTCGTAGTTACCCATGAGATGGGATTTGCCGCCCAAGTTGGTGACCGTTTAATATTTATGGATGACGGTAGAATTGTTGAAGAAGGCAAGCCTAGCGAAGTGATGAAAAATCCCCAATCGGAAAGACTAAAAGATTTTCTTGGGCATGTAAAACACCATTAAAACTGCTAATTGAAAAAATATAGACTAGAAGCAGGCAGGTAAATCTGTTTTTCCTCATCCTCGCACCATCGGGGATGGGGAGAACTATTAAAACTTACTTTCATACGAACCGTTGGTAGACTCTTGAGCTTGTTGTAAATATTGTAAAAATTCTTGGCGAGGGATTTCTTCTGCACCCATACTAAGTAGATGGTCGGAAGTTTGTTGGCAATCGAGAAATTCAAAGCCTTTTTTTTCTAACGACTTAAGCAAATGTACCAGCACAACTTTTGAAGCATTAGAGCTACGACTAAACATCGATTCACCAAAAAAACACCGACCTAGGCAAATACCATACAACCCACCTACTAACGTATCGCCATCCCAACATTCAACTGAATGGGCAAAACCTAGTTGATGCAGATGGGTATACGCTTGCTCCATTTCAGCGGTTATCCAAGTACCGCTGCCATCGCCACCAGCACGTAACCGACGACACCAACCTATAACTCCCGCAAAGTCGGCATTAAAGCTAATCCGATATCGCCCCTTACTCATAAAGCGTTGCAGAGAACGGGAAATATGTAGCTTGGAAGGGAAAATGACACAACGTGGATCTGGGGACCACCAGAGGATAGGTTCCCCGGGATTATACCAGGGGAAAATACCTAAGCTATAGGCCAACAACAACCGTTCTGGTGCTAGGTCACCACCAACGGCTAGCAGACCACAATCTTCTGCGAATTCTACTGCTGGGAACCAAAGATTATCATCAAGGGCATAAAGCACAGGATCAAGGTTCAAGAGTTAAGGACAACAATAAAACATTAAACATTTTCCTTAATCCTTGTGCCTTGTTCTATCTCCCGAAGGGACTGTTCCTTGATCCTGATTTTCCCAGAACTAAATCCGACTTTAACTTCGCCACCATTACGCAATTCACCAAATAGTATTTTTTCAGCCATTGGATCGCTGAGTTCGGTTTGCAACAAACGGCTTAGTGGTCTTGCCCCGAAGAGTGGGTCGTAACCACGTACAGCAAAATCCTTGCGGGCGGCCGCAGAAACTTTCATGGTAACTTTGCGCTCAGATAGCTGGGTAGCAAGTTCGTGTAAAAATTTATCTACCACCTGCAACATAACTTTTTCATCGAGGGGAGAAAACGTTATCACTGCATCGAGACGATTCCTAAACTCAGGAGAAAAAACTTTCTCGATAAGGTTTTTCGGTGCTGCGCCATTACGATTACCAAAGCCAATGGGGGTAATGTTCATATCACGCCCGCCGACATTACTAGTCATAATCAATATAACATTTCTAAAGTCAACCTCTTTACCATTGGCATCGGTCAAAGTGCCGTGATCCATTACCTGTAATAAAATATTGAATAGATCGGGATGCGCTTTTTCAATTTCATCAAGAAGTAATACTGACCACGGGTTTTTGCCGACTGCTTCGGTAAGCAAGCCTCCCTGATCAAAACCAACATAACCGGGAGGAGCGCCAATAAGGCGAGCGACGGAGTGTTTTTCCATATATTCACTCATATCAAAACGTAAAAACTTAACCCCCAGCTGCAAGCCAAGTTGCTTAGCGGCTTCGGTTTTACCAACCCCAGTAGGTCCGGTAAATAACATTGACCCAATCGGCTTATCTGGATGACCAAGCCCAGCACGAGAGCGATGAATCGCCTTAACTAAACCCTCTAAGGCTGGATCCTGCCCAAACACCATCCGCTTCATGTCGCGTTCAAGATATTTCAAGCGCTGCCGGTCGCTACCGCTGATAGTTTGCATCGGGACCCGTGCCATGCGAGCAACCACACGTTCAATTTCATTAATCCCAACGGCACGCCGAAGGTGACCATCAAGGCGTTGCTGTGCTCCAGCTTCATCAATAACATCAATAGCTTTATCGGGGAAATGACGTTGTGGCAGATGCTTCATCGCTAAGTTAACCGCTGAATCTAAAGCGGCGGCGGCATATTTAACCTTATGGTGCTCTTCATAGTACGGAGCCAACCCTTTAACAATTTCAAGGGTCTCTTCTTGACTAGGTTCATGAAGGTCAATTTTTTGGAAACGCCGAGACAAGGCACGGTCTTTATCAAATAAATTGCGATACTCTTCGTAAGTTGTGGAACCAATACAGCGCAGCTCACCGGCACCAAGAGCAGGCTTTAGTATATTTGCAGCATCTAAAGATCCACCACTAGTCGCTCCGGCACCAACTATAGTGTGAATTTCATCGATAAATAAGATAGCCTGATCACGTTTTTGCAGCGCTGCAACTACCGCCTTAAGGCGCTCCTCAAAATCACCACGGAATTTTGTTCCTGCCAGCAAAGCCCCCATATCCAAGCTAAACAGTTCGGCGTCTTTAAGCAAATCTGGCACTTCACCGCTAGCGACACGCAACGCCAATCCTTCGGCCATAGCCGTTTTACCTACTCCTGGCTCACCAACAAAAAGTGGATTATTTTTCCGCCGCCGACACAAGATTAAAATTGCACGCTCCAACTCCTGAACTCTACCAATCAAAGGGTCAATTTTCCCATCTTTGGCACGAGCGAGCAAATCAATAGTGTATGCTTCCAATGGATTGATCGGTTTCGGCTTAGCGCTATCACCAGTGCTAGGGTTTGCTGGCTTTTGCTTAGGCTGATCATCGTTGTTGCTGGTTACATGGCCGTGGGATATATGGTCAAGTAGATCAACCCGCTCTATCCCTTGTTGCTTTAGAAAAAAGCATGCATGGGAATTATTTTCCTCAAGAATAGCGGCAAGGAGATCTCCAACACCAACAGTCGATTGACTCGAGGACTGCATATGCATCACCGTCCGCTGCAACATCCGTTGCAGCGCCGGGGTTTGCCGTGGCACTTCATCTTCATCTTCCGTATCCTCGGCCTCGGGAACAGCCTCAAGGTGCTGTTCAAAAAACTCTTCTAGATCCTGCCTTAACCCATCAATATTGCCACCACACAAAACTAATAATTGTTGCGCAACCCCCTCAAACAACAATGCATAAAGTAGGTGTTCAGTAGTTAAATATTCATGACGGCGTCGTTGTGCTTCGCGCACTGCCAAGGTAAAAGTAATTTGTACTTCGTTATCAAACATATCTGCCACCTGTCTATATTTCTTCGATTGTACAACGCAATGGAAAACCTGCTTTACGTGCTTGCAACCGAGCTTGAGTAACTTTTGCTTCTGCTATTGCGTGGGGATAAGTGCCACAAAACCCAATTCCTTGAAAATGAATGGTCAGCATAATTTGTTCTGCCTCACTCTCTGACTTATGAAATACTTGTCGCAAAATTTCGACCACAAATTCCATAGTTGTATAATCGTCATTATGCATCAAAACCTTAAATAACGATGGAGTGACAAGTTCCACACATTTTTTGCTTTCAACTTGGGTACTACCACCCGCTTGTAAGTTTGTTTTTTCCATACTAGCAATTTTCCTGTTTTGCTCCAGAGTTTATCTGGCTATAATAACACAAACTATAAGCAACGAACAAATTTGGGACCACACCAATACCG
>JADGED010000151.1 GCA_016744555.1 Desulfuromonadaceae bacterium | reverse complement strand
CAATAGTCGCAGGTGGCTTACTGGAAATATCGTAAGTAACTCGATTAATTCCCTTCACTTCGTTAATAATCCGATTACTTATCCGCGCCAAATCAGCATACGGCATTGGATACCAACCAGCGGTCATGAAATCTTTAGTTTCTACTGCCCGCAGCGCAACCACATATTCGTAGGTTCTGCCATCGCCCATAACGCCAACCGACTTGACCGGCAAAAAGACTGCAAATGCTTGGCTAATTTTATGGTAGTGGCCACTTTCGTAAAGTTCTTCAATATAAATAGCGTCGGCGCGACGAAGAATCTCACAGTATTCCTCTTTAACTTCACCAAGAATTCTAACTCCAAGACCGGGACCAGGAAATGGATGGCGCCACACCATTGCATGGGGTAATCCAAGCTCTTCACCAATAGCACGAACTTCATCTTTAAATAATTCACGTAATGGTTCCAGCAATTTCAAAGTCATATAATCAGGCAAGCCGCCAACATTGTGGTGACTCTTTATGTTTTGTGCCTTACCGGTTTTAGCTCCAGCAGACTCTATGACATCTGGATAAATTGTCCCCTGAGCCAGCCATTGTGCATCTGTGATTTTTTTTGATTCTTCTTCAAAAATATCGACAAATAAGCCACCAATAATCTTTCTCTTTTTTTCTGGGTCAGTTACTCCAGACAATCCATTATAAAACCGCTCTTGCGCATTAACACGGGTAACCTTAACCCCCATATTGCTGGCAAAAGTTGCCATTACTTGATCACCTTCATCGAGACGCAACAATCCATTATCGACAAAGACACAATGTAGCTGGTCGCCAATTGCCCGATGAATCAAGGCTGCCGCAACTGAAGAATCGACCCCGCCGGACAATCCGAGAATGACTTGATCACTACCAACTTGCTCACGAATACGAACAATTGCATCGGCAACAATCTGCCCTGGTGTCCATTGACCACTGCAACCACAAATTTTCCGTACAAACGTATTTAGTAGCATCTCTCCTTGTGGGGTATGGTTTACCTCTGGATGAAATTGTACCCCATAAAGATTACGTGACACATCTTGAATGCCACAAACTGGGGCATTGCTAGTTTTTGCCACCACTTCGAAACCTTGCGGCATTGTCTCTACATGATCGCCATGACTCATCCAAACTGAGCTACTACCATCACTAAAGAAACCATCAAACAAAGGTCCTGGCTCACCCTGACTAAACAACTCCGCATGACCATATTCGCGCTTACCCGCAGGAACTACCTTACCACCAAAATGGCGACTAAGAAGCTGCATGCCATAACACAAACCCAATACCGGAATTCCTAATTCAAACAACTCTTCGGTAACCGCTGGAGCACCTTCTTCATATACCGACTTAGGCCCTCCGGAGAGGATAATACCACTGGGCTGAAATGCTTTGATTTCATTCAAATCCATGTCATATGGGTGGAGCTCACAATAGACATGTGATTCACGTACCCGTCGGGCAATCAATTGAGTGTACTGTGAACCGAAATCTAAGATTAAGATTTTATCTTTATGAATATCAGTCATTATTTTCCCTAGGAGCAAGGTTAAAGGATAAAGTTAAAGGTAAGACCGCCACCTCAATGTTTTTTGACAAATGATTTTCTGATTTGAATTAAACCAACTATCATTGCTGAAATTTCTTTGGTTTCTTTAATCCACACAGTCCCAACCTCTTTCTCAATATAACCAATATCTACACCAATATATATTTGGGTTCTCAATTCGCCGCAGGATCCTTTTGCATACGAGAAGAACTGTAGACTCTCTTTAAGTGATTGACGTTCAAACCCTTCAGCGATATTGCTTGGAACCGAAAGGCCAGAGCGAGTAATTTGATCCTTAAAACCATAATCTTTTAAAGAACGTAATTTTTTATAAATTTCAGAACTCAACCGGGCTGAGCGTTTCCAAACATCCAATTCTTCAAACTGCATTCCCCCTCCAAATCAAATGAGCTTGGTTCTCCTTGCTCCTTGAACCTATTAAGGGCTCCGTTCGATACGATAGTTTGGTGCTTCCTGAGTAATAATGACATCGTGTACATGAGATTCACGCAGACCGGCATTGGTAATACGAACAAACTTGCCTCGCTGCTGTAACTCTTTAATAGTTCCACACCCTGTGTAACCCATGCCAGAGCGCAAACCACCGATTAGCTGATGGATATTTTCTGACAAAGACCCACGGAAAGGTACTCGACCTTCAATCCCTTCAGGGACCAATTTAACGTCCTCTTCCTCACCTTGGAAGTAGCGATCCTTACTGCCCTTCTTCATTGCGGCCAAACTACCCATTCCTCGGTAAGATTTATAGGTACGACCTTGATAAAGTATTGTATCTCCGGGTGACTCTTCGGTTCCGGCAAACAAAGAACCAATCATGATAATATCGGCACCAGCAGCAACTGCTTTAGGCAAATCACCTGAGAATTTTATTCCACCATCGGCAACCAAGGTTATTCCAGCGGCGTGTGCAACTTTAGCAACTTCCTGAATTGCAGAAATTTGTGGCATTCCAACGCCAGCTACAACACGAGTAGTACATATTGAACCAGGTCCGATACCAACCTTAACGGCATTAACACCGACATCAATCAACGCTTGAGCTGCAGCACCAGTAGCAATATTTCCTGCCATCAATTGTAGTGCAGGATAGGTTTTACGCAAATTAGCAATAACATCAATAACTGCTTGACTATGTCCATGAGCAGTATCAACTACCAGTAAGTCAACTCCGGCTTCGACCAATGCGGCCGCACGCTCGTCGAGATCAGCACCAACACCAACAGCAGCACCAACCCGCAAACGTCCAAGTTCATCTTTACAAGCATCTGGGTATTTACGGACTTTCTCGATATCTTTAATGGTTATCAAACCTTTTAGATTGTAGTTATCATCTACAACCAACAGTTTTTCAATCCGATGTTCATGGAGATGATACTTAGCCTCTTCCAGGGTAGTTCCTGGCGGCACAGTAACTAAGTTTTCTTTAGTCATAACATTCGCAATCGGCTGATCAACATTTGTCTCAAAGCGCAAATCACGATTAGTCATAATTCCAACCAGCTTCCCATTTTTAGTAACTGGGACTCCGGAAATACGATATTTCTTCATTGCCTGCAGAGCGTCTGAAATTTTTTGATCAGGATCCATAGTAATTGGATCGACAATCATGCCGCTCTCAGATTTCTTCACTTGATCAACTTGCGTTGCTTGCGACTGCGGACTCATATTTTTATGAATAATCCCCAGTCCACCTTCACGCGCCATACAAATAGCGGTACGTGATTCGGTTACCGTATCCATAGCAGCAGAAAGAAGTGGGATATTAAGGGTAATTGTTTCGGTAAGCTTGGTCGTCAGATCTACATCCCGGGGTAATACTTCCGAGTGGGCAGGCACTAGTAAGACATCATCAAAAGTTAAACCTACGGGAATTTCAGTATCGTGCATGACCACTGCTCCTTTGATAAAGGGATAAGGGGGAATATTTAACCGGAGAACTTATTGAAAACAGCTCTGTAAGTCAATCATTTACGCCACTTTTCGCCAAGAAAAACGGTTATTTTTTTAGAACGCTATTATTATTTTCCACGCAACAAATATGCTTCGATAAAATCATCTAAATTACCATCTAAAACTGCATCGGTGTTACCGGTTTCGCAATCGGTTCGATGATCTTTTATCATCCGATATGGGTGCAAAACATAGGAACGAATTTGGCTCCCCCAGCCAATTTCTTTTTTATCCTCAGAAAAAGCATCAGCCTCTTCCTGCTTTTTTCTTACTTCCCTTTCGTAAAGGCGTGCTTTTAACTGCTTCATCGCCGTAGCACGATTATTGTGCTGTGAACGCTGATTCTGACAGGCGACCACTATTCCCGAAGGAAGATGGGTAATCCGGATAGCAGAATCGGTTTTATTTATATGCTGACCTCCGGCACCACTGGCGCGAAAAGTATCAACCTTAATATCTTTATCTTCCACTTCTACTTCGATGGAATCGTCAAGTTCAGGAAAAACAAACACTGAGCAAAAAGAAGTATGTCGCTTTGAATTGGCATCAAATGGTGAGATTCTAACCAGGCGATGGATACCACTTTCGGCCTTTAGGTAACCATAGGCATAACTACCCTCAACCGTAAACGTCGCCCCTTTTAACCCAGCATCATCACCGGGTTGGTATTCTGTAAATTCTACCTTAAAACCCATCCTCTCGCAGTAACGGAGATACATTCGCAGCACCATGTCAGCCCAATCCTGCGCCTCGGTACCACCAGCTCCGGCATTAATACTTAAGGTTGCATTATTGGCATCGTGTGGGCCAGAGAGCATGCGAGAAAACTCCATCTGCCCAACCTTCTTTTTAATTGCGGGCAACAACCCATTAACTTCAAGAAGAGTATCCTCATCCTCCCCCTCTTCCCCAAGCTCAATCAAGACCTGCAAGTCTTCTAGCTGCTGCCCAATTTTTGTACAATCTTCAACTACCTGTTTTAATTGTGCATGCTCTTTTAACCGCTCCTGTGCTAATTCACCTTTGTCCCAAAAATCTGGGCTGGCAATTTCAGCTTCAAGTTCAGAAACCCGCTCCCGCTTTCCAGGGACGTCAAAGATACCTCCATAGTTCTTGCAGCTTTTCATTTAACTCTTTGACGGTCTCTTTTGGTTCACGAAACATCTGTTTCTCCTTCAATGTTGAACAAAACACTAACTAAATATATAGAATCGGCGCAGTATAACTGAAGCAAATTAAAATAACAGTATGGAGAGTAAATTAAGGGCAATCTTTTACGATTTAACCCCAATAACAAACTTCAAGTAGCGCCCCTCAGGAAAACATACTGAACAAGGGAAATCTTCTGGTTGGCCACTAGTAAAAATTGTCTGCAGTTCACTACCAGCCTGCAGTGCACCACGCCGTAACTCTTTTAAATAGTCTTCCATAGATACTTTTTGATGATTACTTGAGCTCATCAACAAACCACCGGATTCTAACAACGGAAGCGTTGCTGCTACCAACTTCGACGTACCTCCATGGGTAGAAAAGCGACTTTTACTTGTGGTTGAAAATGATGGCGGATCAAACAAAATAACATCAAAACGTTGTTGCCTTGTTTGCATTTTTGCCAGCTCAGCAAAAACATCACCAACAACGAATCCGTGACGTTTAGGATTTAAACGATTGATGGCAAAATTTTCTTCGGCAATTTTTAGATATTTTGCCGAAACATCGACACTCGTAACTTTTTTTGCCCCAGCTGCAGCAGCGGCAACCGAAAATGCCCCAGTAAAAGCAAATAGGTTTAGTACTCGTTTTCCGGTGACGCGTTGCATCAACTCTAACCGATTACGCCGTTGATCTGGAAACAACCCAGTATTTAGCCCTTCACGTAAATCAACCCAGTAGTTCAAACCATTTTCTTCTACTTGTAATGGTACTGGAGCAGGACTTCCAGAGACCAAACAACTATATTCCTTAGAGCGTGTTTTCGCCTCTAGAGCACGGGTTTCTTGAGGTCGCAATTTTCGATAAATACCCTTAGGTTGAAAAACTTGCTGTAGAGCAGATATCATTGGTTCTAAATGGGCATCCCACGCAGGGGTAAAAAGTTGTAGCATGAGGTAATCGGCATATACATCAACCGTTACCCCTGGCAGTCCGTCGCCCTCACCATTAAGCCAACGAAAAGCGTTGCTATCATCCAGATTGGCATGTTGGCGTAACTTTTTGGCGCCTAAGAAAACCTGCTTAAACCACTCGACATTGAGTTTAATCTTGCCACACCCCAATATACGCGCAACAATTCTGTCTTTGGGATCGTACAATGCTGTAGCTAAGTGCTTGCTATCTGTATCGACCAGAGAAATCAAATCACCAGCGGCCCCATGCTGCCATTGCTTTGTATAACGGTCAGCTATGACCCAAGGGTGCCCAAGGTTTAACATTCGAATGGTTTCACTGCCGACTTGACATGGTTTCATCAATCGTCCTCTTATTTTGTTAGATACAATCTTTTAAGCCAAATACTGTAACCGATTTGTGCATAGTGTCCAAGCTTAAGTACCATAATTATGCAGTAAAATTGCGGCAATAAACACCTATATGGAAAAATTTACATAAAATGTTCATTTCAGTGCTATAA
>JADGED010000150.1:2715-6180 GCA_016744555.1 Desulfuromonadaceae bacterium | reverse complement strand
CTTAACGCTTGGGCTGTTGGTGAAGGGTTGGCCAATAAAACTGCTATCGATGTCGAAATTCTCATCAATTCTGATCATTGGGCGGGGTTAAAGCCTGGCGTTGGCGTAGTAAAGTCCCCGGTTTCTATCGATAATGGATTTAAAATCACCGATGTAACCCCCGATTTAAAGCTCAAAACGGTCGAAATTGAAGACGATCTTTCGGTAAACATGCATAACTTTCCAAATCCATTTGTCTTTACCGAAATAGCGATAGCGGAATCGGTAAATGATTCGCAGCGGCCTTATATGCATAAAATAAGGGCAAAATCTTTGACCGAAAACTACGAGACTTGGGAGCTTTATAGCGATGATAGTCGTGGCTACGAAGGTATCGATAAGGCACCAACATCGAGAGATTATTTCACCATCGGCACCTCATTCTGTTTAATGAGCCAACTTACCGCCAACAAAATGTATTTCCAAAAGCAGGGGATCAATATCGATGATTTCCGGGTTGAGCATCAATTTAACTATCAGCAAGATAATTTCATGACCCCAACCATGGCTGGCCATCTTGATAATGTCATAACCAACGTTATTGTAACCAGTGCCGCCGAAGCCGAGGCTTTAAACGGCTATGCCAAGCAAGCGCTACGGATGTGCTTTGCTGGCGAAGGTATTCAAAATGAAACTGAAATGGAATCAAATGTTTACTTAAATGGCAAAATCGTAAAGTAAGGTTGATAGTTTAAGTAATAATTTTATTGAGACAAGCGATTAACTCAGGGCCTGGCCAATGTATTTAGTAGGCAATTAGTCTGGGCCGGCCCTGAGTTGTAGAAGGTTCCGTAAACGAATATCGTAATATATATAAGGATACATTGAGATGAATATTACAGCGATTTTAGTCATTGCCTTAGTTGTAATTGTGCTGGTTTTTAAGTTTTACAATGCTTTTAATACCGTAAAGAAAAAAGGGATAACAGGCTTTCTAAAACAAAAAGCAATAGTTTTGTCTGTCGTTGCTGTCGCATTTGGAGCCTTCGTACTGATTAACCCAGATACCGAGGTTAAGAATCCCAAAAAAGTGATCACTGAATATATTTATCAGATAATCGATTAAGAAAGGGGAGGTCATGTTTAGAAAAATTGTGTCTATATCGCTTCTAATTTCACTTGTTGCATTAAGTAGCTCAGGAATTTTAATGATCGTGTTAAATAGTTTTGAATTTCAACTGCAGATGCACCCTATACATAAAGTGTTTGGTCTCTTGTTGACAATATCAGGTGCGATCCATTTATATTTTAACTTTTCGGCGATAAAAAAATATGTTGAGAATAAAAAAATTGCAGTCGCTGCGGTTGGCTTGACTGTTTTGATGATTGCTCTATTCGCAGTCGGAATGGCTAAGCCTTTAGACTCGCAAAAGATTGAACAAATTGAAGCGATCATGCAAACATTAGAGCATTAACCATTGCAACGCTTTATGGAGTGACAATGCACAGTCGAATTGTCAGTGCTGATGTAGTGGTCTCTTAATAGGTAAAGTCAATCTTCCCGAGGAGGGATAATCTATTCTCTGGAAGGGAAGATCCTAACCACGGATTACCTAAAGGTTGCCTCTGCAAGATGTGTTTATGGCCTTACGAACCACGGACATAAGTGAACTTATAACTTTTGATATACTATTTGTGGACGCTACTTATCTTTATCCACATCCAGCACCCGTCTCACCGTTTGTATTAGTTCTGCCATTTCCAATGGCTTCATAAGAAAAGCACTAGCACCTAATTCTTGTGCACTATCTTCATCGATTTTACTACTAAACCCTGTACAAATAATGGTGTTGACATCAGGTCTAATTTCTTTGAGCTTACAGATTAATTCTTTGCCGGTGAGTTGTGGCATGGTTTGGTCTGTAATGACCAAGTCAAACTTATCCGGATTAGCAGTGAACATTTTTAAGGCTTCTGTGCTATCTGTCATCATACAGACTTGATACCCTATTTCACTTAACAACTTCTCCCCAATCGTTGCCAGGTTTAGATCATCGTCTACAAAAAGAATGCGTTCTGTTCCACTGGGTAAACCGGGTATTTCTACTGCGGGTTCAGCAATGTCAGTTTGTTCAAGGATTGGGAAGTAAAGGTCAAAGGTGGTGCCCTGACCAGTGGCGCTGTCGACTTTAATAAGACCACCATGCTGAGCAACAATCCCTTGTACTGTTGATAGCCCTACGCCGGCCCCTTCATGCTCTGCTTTGGTGGAATAGAAAGGGTCGAAAATTTTATCAAGCATTTCAGCTGGCATGCCACAACCGTTATCCTGAACCCGAAGGTTGGCATAGTGCCCTGGAGAACAGTCATATTGTGCCGGTATGTTCTGTTGCACAATTTCAACGGATTTTAGTGAAATTTTCAACTCACCTTTTTCGTCCATGGCCTGGATTGCGTTGTTAAACAGATTTATGAGAACTTCCTGGACCTGAGAAGCATCGGCTTTAATCAGCTTGCGATCACAGCCTGGCTCGAAGTCTTTTTGTAAACTAACAGTGCTCGGCAGGGTCGCATTTAGCAGGTCGATAGTTTCGTCAATAATGGCAGTCAACTGCATTGGGGCTGTGTTCTGAATACCCTTGCGACTATAAGTGATGATCTTATGTACTAGATCGCGTGAACGGCGGACGGCTGTCTTAGCATTGTTTATAAATTGGATTGCCTCGCTACCAGCAGGTTGCTTTAACTGTGTCAGTTCAAGGTTTCCAAGAATGATCGACAAGTTATTATTAAAGTTATGTGCCATGCCACCAGCCATGTATCCAACCGCTTCCATCTTGTGCTTTTGGCGCAACTCGGTTTCAAGTTCGAGTCGCTTTGCTTCAGCCTTCTTACGAGAGGTTATGTCTTGGAAGAAACCGTACACCTTACGTCTATTTAAATCTGCTCTACCGATAGCATGAACTGAGCGACGGTTACCTTTTGCAGTTACAATCTCAAGTTCAACATCAAATGGTTTTCCCTGCTCAAGAGCCTGCTGAACCAATTTTTTGATTATCGGCAATGATTCAGGCGTGTAGAAATTTATGCCATCATCTACGTTCGGATTGTAGTCAGGGGAAACTTCATGTATCCTGTAAACCTCATCGGTCCAATGCTGCTTACCGGTATCAATGTCAATTTCCCAACCGCCAACATTCCCAATCTTTTCAATTTCTGCTAAGAGCCTACGGTTATTTTTAAGTTCATTATTCTTTTTCTTTATGAAGAGATAAAAGGCTAATAATGTAAACAGTGCTCCTAGCAAAATTATAAAAACAACATTACGAATGCTTTCTTTATGCTTTAGTTCTTCAACATAACTTTTATAAAAGGAAAATATACTTTTGTTTTCGTAATGATTATTGATAACAGAATCAAGATTTATCTCTTTCATCCCCTTTGATAAAACGCTCTTAAGAGCCAACCCTTCTTTGGTTTTAGGTA
>JADGED010000150.1:2016-2705 GCA_016744555.1 Desulfuromonadaceae bacterium | reverse complement strand
TAGGTAAAAAGTAACCATAATTTTTAGCAACATCACGTATCGAGTAAACGACTTCAAAGTCAAATCTTTGGGCACTGAAATACGCTTCAATAAAAGTAGCTTCATTGTCAGGAATCAAATCTACTTTACGGCTCCTTAACGCTGCTAATGCCTCATCCATGGTGGCAAAATATGTTACTTGCTTATCGTTCAGATAGGAAAGGATGTAGCGGTTAATGGTTACCCCTTTAACAAGCCCAACCCGATAATTTTTAATACCAGCAATGCTTCTTAGATTTATATGGTTATCAATATATCCAATCAGCGCATAATTTGACGAAAAATAATATTCGTCCGTAAAGTATCCAAATTCCTTTCGTTCATCATTTATGCTAGCACCACATAAAATGTGTACTTTATTCTCCTTAATTAAGTCGAGGCGATCTGACCAAGATAAACTCTCATCTCTGATGATGCGATAATCAAAGCCGATAAGATCAGATAATATCTCTAAAAGATCTACGGAAATCCCACTAAATGATCCTGTTTCTTTTGAATAGAAACTTATGGGTGAATAATTGTCATCAACGATAACTTTTAATTCACCTAAACCATTAAGGAAGTCTTTCTCGTCTTTTGTTAGATCAATTTGTGTCGCATAGGTATTAATATTTTGCTCACCAGTAGAGGCCGCAACTTCATAAGAAGTA
>JADGED010000150.1:0-2006 GCA_016744555.1 Desulfuromonadaceae bacterium | reverse complement strand
GTACAGACAAATATATACAACAATAAGCTGGAGGGAATAAGAATCAGATTGTTAATAAAATATTTGTAAATTTAAGCAATTGAAACTCCATCTAGATGGCACTCAATCAGAAAATATACTTTCTATTGGTAGCTAAAGATTAGAATACAAGAATAAAAATATTTAATCTAGTGGATTCATGCGTGCCAAATAGTTGATAATTAGTTCTCTGCTTGTTGGTTAAAGTCGTTGATAGCTGCTTTATTGGTGAAGTAAGCATGAAAAAAACATTTCATATTATATTATTAATGAGTGTGCTGCTGGTGCTGGCAACGCTGCAATCCACTTTGGCCAATACGAACGGCGATGTGTGGCATTATATTAAGAATGATGCAGGGGTTGCACTTTATCGTGCTGAAACCTTGGTTGAAGGCTATTTACCTTTCAAAGCCATTGCCACGGTTGATGCTACAACCGAGCAGATTGTTATGGCTTTGGTGGATGTAGAACATAAAAGTCAATGGGCACCAAAGCTTAAATACTCAACCGTGCATAACCAACTATCAAGTAATCAGTTTGAGTTTAGCGAGTATTACACTACCCCGTGGCCATTTTGGGATCGTGAATTTCTGCTAGTTGGGACGGTCAACTATTATAAAGACCGAGTGGTCTTTTCGGCGAATAACTTAACTCAGATCAAGCACGCTGACCCCAACCATGTTCTCGTTGATGTCGCAGTGCTAAATTTCGAAATTGTCCCACTCGATGATAAACGCAGCCGCGTCACCTTCACCTTTTCGGGTGAGTTTGGTGGTTGGATTCCCCCCTTTGTTAAAACCATTATTCAAGAGAAATGGCCGGTCCGATTTATTCAAGCGTTGCAACGGCGCATTCAGCAGGGGCAGTTGGTTACACCGAGGTATCGCGGGTTGCTAAAAGGGTAGGTGTTTTCTTTAATGAACGTGGTGGTAATGTGAACGTTAGTGACGGTATAATTATAGCGTTGGTGTAGCTTTTTGGAAGAAATTGTTCAGGAAAATATCAGGGCAGAATTTAGGCTAATTTGCTGGTGACAATCGCCGGGGCAGTCAACTTGTGACTGTCCCGGCTGTCGTTTTAGTCTTTGTCTGAAAGCTTTTTTAAGCTGCTGGGATGCTACGCTTTTCTAACTCTTGATCGATCATCATCAAGCCACGACCATCATCTTTAATGCGCTTTAGTTTGGCAATGATTTGGCTGACGTTGGCCTCTTCTTCGATTTGCTCAGTTACAAACCACTGTAGGAATATTTGAGCAACGTGGTTTTTCTCTTCTTGAGCTAGATCCATTAGCTTGTTAATGCGAGCAGTAACTTCTTGCTCATGCTGTAGGGTCACTTCAAAAATTTCAAGGATAGAGTTGTACTCATTTCTTGGAGCTTCAATAGCTTGAAGATTCACTTTTCCACCAGTTTCACAGACAAAATGGAACATTTTTTCGGCATGTTCCATCTCTTCTTGAAATTGAATGTTCATCCAATTTGCCATACCAGAAAGATCTTCGGCTTCGAAATAAGTTTGCATCGCCTTGTAAGTAAAGGCTGAGTAGTATTCAAATTGTATTTGATCGTTGATTGCATTTACCAGTTTTTCGCTAAGCATTGTAGCCTCCCGTGGATTAAATATTTTCTAGTTTTAATTGTTACCATCATAGTTAAGTTTAGGTGGATTGTAAAGTCCGATCACTCTTTTGCACTTTTTTTCTGTCAATTGGACAGATCTGTAGCTAGATGGTTGCCAAAGCCGTTTTGCATGGGCTATTCTCTTCGCTAGTATTTAAGGTACCTATATTTACAATTATTGGATTTGATTATGAAAATATCTTCGGCTGAATTTATTACAAGTGCTACCAAGCCGGGAAATTATCCCGCCGAAGGGCTACCAGAAATTGCTTTTGCCGGTCGTAGCAATGTTGGCAAGAGTTCGTTGATTAATGTCTTGGTTAACCGCAAAAGTTTGGTCAGAACATCATCTACTCCGGGGCGTACG
>JADGED010000014.1:6827-20429 GCA_016744555.1 Desulfuromonadaceae bacterium | reverse complement strand
GAACAAACTACGGAAATCAAAGAGTTACCGCACCTTGGAAAAACAGCTCAAGCGGGATATTACTTCCTGCTTCCAGTCGTGGTGTTGATGTGGTGTCTGGTAGTGGAACGTCTCTCTCCTTCGTTGTCGGCTTATTGGGCAACAGTGCTGATGATTTTTATCCTATTGACCCAGCGGCCGATCAAAGGTTTTTTCCGTAAGCTGCAGGGACAGACTGGTTTTTCTTTTCGAGAAGGTGTTGTTGACCTGATTAACGGCAGTGTTGCCGGTGCTCGGAATATGATAGGTATCGGCGTTGCTACCGCCGCTGCCGGTATCGTTGTTGGAACTGTAACACTGACCGGTATCGGTCTGGTTATGACCGAGTTCGTTGAATTTATTTCCGGTGGCAACTTGATGTTGATTCTTCTTTTCACTGCGATAATCAGTTTGATCCTTGGAATGGGCTTGCCGACTACGGCGAACTATATTGTTGTTTCAACCCTGATGGCCCCAGTTATTGTCAACCTCGCAGCCCAAAACGGTTTGATCGTTCCCCTTATTGCTGCGCACCTGTTTGTTTTCTATTTTGGCATCTTGGCGGATGATACCCCGCCGGTTGGCTTGGCGGCCTTTGCAGCTGCCGGTATTTCAGGCGGAGATCCGATCAAGACAGGTATTCAGGGGTTTATCTACGATATACGAACCGCAGTATTGCCGTTTATGTTTATCTTCAATACTCAGTTGTTGATGATTGGTATTGATCATTGGTATCACCTAGTGATGGTCGTTATTGGTGCTATCTTTGCGATGCTAGCCTTTGCCGCTGGAACTCAGGGTTACTTCTTGGTCAAAAGTAGAATGTGGGAAACTGCGGCTTTACTGTTGGTTGCCTTGATACTGTTTCGCCCAGGCATCGTCTGGGATAAAGTTTTTCCACCTTTACATGAGGAACCGCCGGCGCAACTTGAAACCTGGGTTGGTGATATGGATCCCGGTTCAGCGCTACGTATTATGCTTAAGGGTGAAAAGATGAGTGGCAAGGAGTTTACTAAAACCATCATGTTGACAGTCGGTGACGAAGCGACCGGTGCTGAGAGGCTGGCCGGTGTTGGTATAGAAACCCGAGAGGAAGAAGGCAAGATTCTTGTTGATAATGTTGTTTTCTCTAGTGCAGCAGAAAAAGCTGGGATAGACTTTGATCAGGAAATCTTGAACATACAGGTTCCTGCCCATAGGCTGCCGAAGGAATTGATGTATATTCCAGCTACTGCTCTTTATGTTTTCGTCTGGCTTGTTCAATTTCGTCGAAGAAAGAAACAGCAGGATACTGTTGAGACAGCTTAGGTAGTTTCGTCATAACATAAAGCAGTTTTAGTGATATAATTAAAGATATGGTCATTTAATTTTATGAGCTGTCTGACAGGAGGTAGTTATGGGCATCGATATAAAAACGATTTTGGTCGCCAAAGACATGAGCAAGGAATCGTCTAACGTTATCCGTTATGCTTTAGAATTGTGCAGCAAATTCCATGCGCAAATCCATGTCTTGCATGTCATGCCAACAGTCGATTCGTCGGTGCTGAACATGGTCGCATTAAGTATGGGAGCGGACAAATTGGCCAAGTTTAACTCCATGAATGAATCGGAGATGGCTAGTTTGACTCGTGAACAGTTACATAAAATCATAGAAACTGAAGCGGAACTTATTGAAGAGGAAATCCAACACCCGCCGAAGGTTGAAGTTCATCATGGAGACGCAGCACCAATGATTCTGGATGTTTCCGATAGAATTGAAGCCGATATGATTATTCTTGGTAGTCACAGTAAGGGGAAATTACACTATGCATTTTTAGGTAGTGTTGCGGAAAAAATCCTCCGGAAGACACACCGAGCTGTAGTTATTGTTCCACCGCAGATTGATAGACACTAAGCTTTGCGCAAGGGTTTAAACGCAGTCTTGACCAGTAAAATAGCTCTCCGTATCAGCGGAGGATATAAAGCATTATTGTAATTATGGATAGGGCATAAAACCTATATTTTCGTTTAAAGGGTAGCAAGATCAGTCATTTAGATTGAACTAGTCTGGATGTTTAGTAAATCGATAGCCCCTTCCACGAATAGTGCGAAAGTAACATGGTTTACTCGGATCAATTTCAAAGTATTTCCGTAGTCGAACAATAAAGTTGTCTAGCGTTCTGGTTTCGGTGTCGGGAGACATACCCCAAACTTGTTGTAGTAATTCCCCGCGCGATAATACCTTGCCGTCGTGGTCAAAAAACAATTGCAACATTTTTATTTCTAGTTCTGTTAGTTGGATTGTTTCATTTGCGGTGCTAGCTTGATGAGTTTCAAAATCGATGCGGTTGGAACCGAAATCGTAGTGGCGATTTTCTAGTTTTACCGTTTGCCAGCTGCTACGGCGCAAAAGTGCGGCAACCCGCAGTAAAAATTCTTTTAGATTAAACGGTTTAGCTAAATAGTCATCGGCACCGTGGCTAAGTCCAGTAATGCGGTCATCTTCGGTCCCACGGGCGGTAAGCATCAATATGGGGATTTGATTTCCCCCTTCTCGCAGGCGAGAGCAAACTTCCAAACCGTCAATTCCAGGTAGCATCAAATCTAAAACCACCAAGGCAAATTGTTGCGTCTCTAGTTGTTGTAACGCTTGCTCACCAGTTTCGACGTGGGTAACCACATAGCCCTCTTCGCTGAGGTTATAAACCAAACCATGAGCAATATTGGGCTCATCTTCAACCAGTAATAAAGGGATGTTATTTGTCATTTTTATGCCCCATTTGAGCTAAAGGAATGAGCAGGTGAAAAGTAGTTCCCTTGCCAGCACCAGCGCTTTCGATCCACACTTTCCCCCCGTGAAGACGAATAACATTACGGACAATAAAGAGACCAAGGCCGCTACCACGAATAGTCCTGCCACTATGGCGCACCCGATAAAATATGCGGAATACCTTCTTCTGGTACTTTAGTGGTATCCCCTTGCCTTGATCGGAAAACTGTAGGTGTCCCATTTCGCCATCACGGCGCAGGGTGATTCTTATCGTTGGAACATCGTCACCGTGGAGGATGGCATTTTCTAGCAGATTTCGTAAAACGGTCTCCAGTGAAGCAACTTCAAGTTTAGCTATTAGGTTGAGTTCAATTTCTTCAGTTAATGACCCATTAGCGGGGAGGTTGGTTTTTTCCTTTTTAACCCAATCTGTTACCACCGAGGATAGATCCGCTCGCTGTAGGTTAAGTCTAGTCCCTTTGTGCTCGGTGCGGTTTGCCGTGAGGAGATTGTCGATTAGCCCGTCGAGACGATCACTATCGGCCTGCATACGCTCAACAAAATCGTCAAATTTTTCGGGAGTAGGTTGGCGCAATTGGATGGTTTCTAGGTGAAGTCGAATTGAAGCTAGTGGTGACTTTAACTCATGGGTAACTTGATTGATAAAATTCTTTTGTGCGCGGTTTAAAGCTGCCTGACGGCGCCAATAAAGGAAAATAACATAGATACCAGCTAAAATTGCGACCAGTAAAACAATTCCCTCGGTCAAAATTAGCCAATCACCAGTTTGTGGCAGTAGTTCAGTTTGGTAGGTTTGTGCCAACTCTTTTAATTGCTGGTGGCGCCCCAAAAACCAGTAGATCCACGAAACTAAAAGGACAATCCAAATAATTTGAATGCCAATAAAAGTAATAAGTGGATGGAATAGGCGCCGGAATAAATTCATAGAGTCTCATTTGGGGGAAAGATTGATAACGTAATTACCTTATTACCATTGAAATTAAGGTGTTACAAGGCAGTTTTTACACAACTATTACATTCACCTATGGCTTGTACTGTTAATATCCTGCAGATTAAATAGACTATGAATCTCGCTGACTGCGAGGCACGAGGAGTTTTATATGACTGCAGGACTAACTATCGGTAAGCATCAAGTTAAATATCCATTAATTCAAGGGGGGATGGGGGTACGGATATCGGGCTATCGGTTAGCTGGAAACGTTGCTTTAAATGGTGGTATCGGCATTGTTGCTGCCGCTGGTTTAGGACTTGATAGCGAATCTTACACCGGTAAGAATTTTTTTGCTGCTGACCATCAGGCACTTGTGGATGAATTACGCAAGGCATACGAAATTGCCCCAGATGGTGTTATTGGTGTCAATTGTATGGTTGCAGTTAAAAATTATGATGATGCGGTACGTGCTTCTTGCGAAGGTGGAGCAAAAATAATAATTAGTGGCGCTGGATTGCCGATGAACCTTCCCGGTTTGACCGCAGATTATCCGGATGTTGCTTTAGTTCCAATTGTCTCTTCAGTTAAAGCGGCAGAATTAATCGTGCGCAAATGGCAAAAAAGCTTTCAACGTTTTCCCGATGCTATTGTAGTCGAAGACCCAGATACTGCAGGTGGTCATTTGGGTGAAAAAATGGAAAACATAGGCTCTGGCGACTACGATCAGTATGCCACAGTTAGAGGAGTTAAAGCGTACCTGCGGGAGAAGTGGGACGTTGAAATCCCTGTTATTGCTGCCGGTGGTGTTTGGGATCATGATGACCTTGAATATGCCATGCAACAAGGTGCCGATGGGGTGCAAATGGGGACTCGGTTCGTTGTAACTGAAGAGTGTGATGCCGATGATGCATTTAAGCAGGCCTACCTCGATTGTAGCAAAGAGGATATTGGTCTAATTATGAGCCCTGCTGGCTTACCAGGTCGTGCAATTAAGCAAAATATTGAAAAAATCTGGCAATGGGATAAAGATAATGACACTTATTGTCCTTCTGCTTGTTTAAAGAAGTGTGCTTACCAAACCTCACGTGATCGTTTTTGCATTATGCATGCGTTAGATAGATCACAAAAAGGTAATACCGATACCGGATTAGTTTTCTGCGGCAGCAATGCTTGGAAAGCTAAGCGGATTGAGACCGTTAAAGAGGTTTTCGCTGAACTATTTCCTGATGTTGAATAATAGATTGATAATCCTTCTCCCTTTGGGAGAAGGTGGACAACGGGCGGATGAGGGGGCTTTTGCAACGAGGTTCCCCTCACCCCAACCCTCTCCCGCGGGGAGAGGGGGAACAATTGTACAACCAGAACATGGGTGACAGTTTAAGCAGGAAACAATGGCACATTTTTGTGTCAGTAGCGCATCACCTTAATATTCTTCCCTTTGTAGCGGTAAGAAAATAGTAACCGTCGTCCCTTGATCTAGAACCGAATCGATAGAAATTTTCCCCTGATGCATATCGATTATCTGTTTAGTAATGGCCAATCCCAAACCTGTCCCACGCGCTTTAGTGGTAAAGAACGGTTCGAAAATCTTTTCGAGGTTCTCCAGCGAAATACCTTCTCCCTCATCAATAAACTCAATTAACACACCAGCATTATCCTCCAAAGAGGCGTTAACTTTAATCATTGATCCGCGTGGTGAAGCTGCTCCAGCGTTAAGTAGAAGGTTTATAACTACTTGCCGTAGTTGATCCGCATCAGCATCCAGAAGTGGAATGTCATCGGCTAAGTTTTGTTCAATAGAGACATGGTACAAGTCTGTGTGGTTACTGGCAAAATCTATGATTTGGCGCAGCAATTTAACAATGTCGGTTTGCTCTAACACCGGTTTTGGTGTACGCGAGTAACTAAGCAAGTCTTGGACAATTTTTTTACAGCGTTTACTTTCCCGCTTTATCTCACTAATAAAGGTGTGGTTGGGGTCGTCCTCGGGAATTTTTTTCTCCAAGTAACCGGCATAGCCAAGTATAACCCCGAGTGGATTGTTGATTTCATGTGCAACCCCAGAAGACAAAACTCCTAGGGATGCCATTTTTCCCTGTTGTGCCAATGATGCTTCCATCTCCTTGTTTTTTTGCAACATTCTGGTCATTCGATTAAACGATAGTGCCAATTCACCCAGTTCATCCAAAGTTTCTACCGGCATTTGTTCGTCTAGGCGACCTTGTCTAACTCGTCGAATTACTGTGGTCATTTTTTGAATTGGGTCGGTGAGTATTTTTGAGGCCATAAGCACTAAAGTGACAGCTATTATCCCAATTATCATGGGCAGCAATAAAACGTATTTAGCAATTCTCCATTTAAGGTCGTTAGCCTGTTGATAGAATTCGTCCTCGTAACTACCGACCGCAACAATCCAGTCCCAGGGTGCAAAGTAGCGATAGCGAACGATTTTCATGCGCGCTTTTTTGTCGTATTTATTTCGCCATGGATAGCGAATCCAGCCGTCCTGGTTTTTAACCATTTCGGCAATAAATGCTTTGCCACTTGTATCTTCGGCAGAGATTAAGTTTTGTCCCTCAGCGTTGGGATGAATTTTCATCGTTCCATCGCTAGACATGCAGTAAATATATCCAGTCTTGCCAACCTTTTTACTTTTGATTTGCTCGGCCAGTGCCAGCATCGATTTTTTTTCAAATTCTGGGTTGTCGTAGGTTTCGTCTAAAAAACCACCCGCCGCTACTATCCAATCCCACTTGGGGCAATAGCGGAAGGCAACAATTTTATTGCGAGGTGAGGTGTCGCCTAATTGTTCGTTCCTCCATGGATAGATGGCATACAATACCTCGCCTGGCTCCGATAATACTGCCCGTTCGGTCAAGTCCCGAATAAAGAAATGGCCATTTTCGTCCTGTTCATCAATTATGTTTTCCCCTTCACGAGCAGGGTGTACTGCTAATGTCCCTTTGCTGGTGAGGGCGAAAAGGTAGCCGTTACTACCAATGCTGACTTGCTTAAAGCTGTTGCGAGCAGATGATTGGCCATCGTTTCGTGTGGCGTGCCCGTGTTCACATTGTTGTTGTTGCTGGTTAATCAAAGTGTAGGCAAGATCTACTAGAGCCTTTAGCTCCCGTTTTACAATGACCTTTTTTTCCTGTCGATTTACTTCAAATTGCCGATGGTGTCCATCGAGCAAGTTAAGGGTAAATTCTGTCATATGGTCAAGGTCAGCTTTGCTGGTTGCAGTTATCCCTTCATACGCCTGTTGGGTAGCAATGTAGCCGATCATTCCACCAAGCAAGATAATTGGCAATAGGACTAGAGGTAAAATTATTACCAGCAATTTGCGGCGAATCTTAAGGTTTCTAAAGGCTTTTATTGGGGAGTATCGCACCAATTTTTATCCAGTTAAAAGCAATACCCTGTTGAAGTCTAGTGGTTTAGTTCAACAGGATATTGCGTAGAAGTTTAATTATTTAACTTGATCGATTTTGTGAAAAATATAGTTGTGATTAAAAACGCACTAATAAACCACCAAATGGGCCGGTAAATTTTGTTTCTACCAAAACATCTTCCTCGTCTATTTGCAGATCAAAGTAGCGATAACCAGCATAAATACCTACCATTGGGATTGGCGAAAATTCAATTTGCGCCTCAGCATCCAAGAAATTATTGTTTTTGTACTCCGCATAGCCAATACGGCCAGATATTCCCAGGAAATCGGCTAAAGCAATGCGTGATCGGAGGCCAATGGTTGGAATCGGAGCAATAAATGATTCAGATTCGGTGGCAGGATTGTCTAAGTTTTGAAGCTTGAGGTCAACATCAGTAACTTTGACGGCCAATTCTAGCCCTAACTGAAATCTGGTCGGCAAATCATCAAAGTTAAGGAGGTAATAGGTGTAGCTAATATCATAAATATTAATATCAAGGTCAGTTTTAACTGTTTCATCTATTGTGAACGGTAAATCGTTAAAATCACCATCTAATGTCATCTCGCCAGTACCAGAAAAACTGATTGGTAAGTAATTTATGGTAAATTGAGAATCGTTCCATTTTAAAGAAAATTCTGCCGTAATATTTTTGCTGTCAGACAGGTTTAAGTCTTTTTCTATGTCGATTTTAGTCCCTACGCCATCAATGGTGCCTGCCATATTTCCTTCCGGACTAAGTAGCTGGTAGCCGAGTTTTAGTGAGACAGTTTCATCGGCAAAAGCCGTACTAGCAAGTAGTAAGCATGCAATGATCGAGATTAATGCTTTACATTTGTTAATCATTGGTTCCTCCCTTATGGTGAGAAATAGGTTATGGGATCGTAGCAATGAGATATTATGCTGCGATCAATCTAGTCTCTTTCACGGTGAAACTTATATGGCAATTTTAGTTGCAATTGCCAATTCGCTTCCCGGTCATTGTTTGAATGACTGTTCCAGTGCTTGGTACTTGTATCTTTACGGTGCCATCAAAATTATCGCCAGCATAAGTTATCGACCCAGAACCTGTCATTTGTCCGGTATCTGCATCACATACGATTTCCCAACTAACAGTGTCGCCGCTGATGTCCTGTTTGGCGATTTTACAATTATCATCCCGTTCACGCTCTTCATCTTTAGGGATTAATTCGCTCTTGCTAAGGCACATGGTGTCAACTGTTGGGGGTATAACAAAAGGGATCTTTGCCAGTTCCGTTGTGATAGTGACCTCCCATTGCCCCTCATTCATGTCAACCTCTGCTCTAGCATTTGAAGCATCGACGCAGAAGTTAATTATGGCAAGACAAGCGATCGTTACGAATGTTTTTTTAATGGTCATGACTTCCTCTTAGCAGAAAGCTTAATGTTATTATCTGCCGTTATTGTGTAAATTCAATGCCATTCATTGATAAACTACTTAGTCTTTTTTCGCCCTTTTGGTACCCGCTTACGCCGAGTCTTTTTTTCTACAGCTTCGATTATTGGTGCCGTTATCGCAAGTTCTTCTTTGGTTTTTGCTGCCGAGACGACGATGCAGCGGTCGATTAATCTAGTGCCGTCGAGCATGTTTATTGCTTCTCTGGTTTCGGCATCATTGGACATGCAAACAAATGCGACCCCTTTGAATTGGTCGGTACGTTTGTCGGTGACCATATTGATTGAGCGTACGGTTCCACATACCGAAAATAGTTTGAGAATATCTTCTTCCGTCGCTTCAAATGAAATTTCGCTGACAAAAATATCTTTAATCTTGGGCTTGGTTTTCATCCAGTGTTACTCCTTGGTTAAATGCGCCGCCAGTTTCTTCAGGCCGTTCGAGAGAAATACGCCCAACACTGCCACTTCTAAATTCACGTAATACCAACTCTGCCGCACGATGGAGATCCACATCCCCACCTTTGATTAGGCAACCACGCCGTCGACCTAATTCTTCGACGATTCTTACTGGAGAATCAGCCAACTCTGCCATCTTGTAGCGCTTTAGTAGTAGGGCAGGGTATTTTTCGGCTAAATACTGCGCTGTTGTTACGCCAACTTCAATAGTGTCAAAAGCGTTATCACCGATTGCGCCACTAGCTGCTAAGCGGCAGGCGCCGGCAATATCGTCCAATACCGGCCACAGTAGACCAGGAGTATCGGAAAGGAGAATGCCGTTGCGCAGGTCTATTTGTTGTGGACAGGTAGTGATCGCCGGCTTGTCACCAACTCTGGCCATTTTTTTGCCGGCCATAGTGTTAATTAATGTCGATTTGCCAACATTAGGAATGCCAACAACTAGTACCCGTAATGGTTTCTTTGCTTTGCAGCGCTCTGGTAGTAATTTGCGGCACATTTTTGGAATCAGCCCACCATCACGACGATTAGTCGCTTCAAGTGGAATGGCTTTCACTCCTTGCTGTTTCTCTAGAAAAGTTACCCAGCGTTTGGTTATCGTTGGATCGGCAAGGTCGTTTTTGTTTAGTACCTTTATGCATGGCTTATCGCCACGTAAGCGCTCTAGTAGTGGGTTGGCGCTGCTAGTAGGTAGCCTTGCGTCAAGTACTTCTATTACCAAGTCAATCTTTGGCATTATTTCAAGAATTTGTGCCCGCGCCTTTTTCATGTGGCCGGGATACCAATCAATAATCATATTTATTCTTTCATAAAGACTTAATGTGAAATTTAAAATGCATTTTTGCCACCAAGGCACCAAGAAAACAAAAATAGAGATAACCTTTTGGGGTAAAACCGAAAAGCGAATGCCGCTCTTGGTGTCTATTTTGCGTATATAAGCATCTCAATAAAATTAATTACGCATTTTCTGGATCATAACTAGATCGGCGATAACCAAAGCTGCCATGGTCTCAACAATGGGGATGGCTCGTGGTACTACGCAAGCATCGTGACGTCCTTTGGCTTCCAATATTGTTTCTTCTCCAGAGAAGTCGACGGTTTTTTGTTCTATACCAATTGTTGCTGTGGGTTTAAATGCTACGCGAAAATAGACCGGTTCACCGTTGGAAATACCGCCTTGAACTCCACCGCTATTGTTGGTGCTGGTGCCTAGGTTCGCACCTTTTTTGACAAAAGGATCGTTGTGCTGTGATCCACGCATTTTAGTTCCAGCAAAGCCAGAGCCAATTTCAAAACCTTTAGTCGCTGGTAGGGATAGCATCGCTTGCGCCAATTTCGCCTCTAATCGATCAAATACTGGTTCGCCAAGGCCAACTGGAAGGTTGCGGCAAACGCATGTGATTATCCCTCCGACTGAATCTTTGGCTTCACGAGCGGCGACAACTTCTGCGGTCATTTTCTCAGCAGCAGTGAGGTCCGGACAGCGGATGTCATTACCGTCAACTTCAGTGCGAGAAATGGTATCCATATTAACGTTATCGGTGGCATGGTTGCCGACCGAACTGACCCACGCAACAATTTCGATGCCATACTGTTCGGATAAGTATTTTTCGGCAATGGCGCCAGCTGCTACCCGTCCAATTGTCTCTCTTGCGCTGGAGCGTCCACCGCCACTAGCCGCGTGAATGCCGTATTTGCTTTGGTAAGTATAGTCAGCATGAGATGGTCGTGGCACTTGGCTCATGGAACCGTAATCGCCAGGGCGTTGGTCTTTGTTGTTAACCAACATCCCTATGGGGGTGCCGAGAGTTAGGCCATTTTCGATGCCAGATAAGATTTGTACTTGGTCAGCTTCATTGCGTTTGGTCCCAAGTTTGTTGCCCCCAGGTCTACGACGATCTAGTTGACCTTGGATATCTGCGGCAGATAGTTTCATGCGTGGAGGGACGCCATCAACAACGACACCGACTCCGGGGCAATGTGATTCGCCAAAGGTGCTGATCCTAAACATACGTCCAAAGCTAGACATCTTTGTTTACCTACCTATTCATTAGTTAGAAAAATAACAATAATAGCTGAGCATAGCAGAAAACGGTGCTTTATGCCATTTTGATCGGTCTATTTCTAAAATGTGCTTGCCTATTAATAGTCAAAAGATCACAATGGACAAAATTGGACAAAAAGGACATGCGATGGACAAAACATTTTTGACAGTGAAAGAAGTTGCAGAAAAGCTGGATGTCTCTGAGAAGACTATTTATCGGATGATTAATTCAAGATCGATCCCATTTGCAATAAAAATTGGCGGGCAATGGCGATTCAATAGTGAAAAAATTGAAACTTGGGTGGTGGATTCGCAAGGAAGCGGGGATCGTACTGCAACTAACTATAAAATTATGATTGCAGACGCTTTAGCCGATGGCTTGATCATATATCGTGCTTGCGGCGGGAATCGTGACGAATTACTGGATGAGGTTTTGGGAATGATTAGCGATATACCTGTTGACGAAGCGACCCAAATTAAGCGTCAAACTCTTTATCGGGAATCCATTGTCTCATCTTCATTGCAGGGGATATCTTTTATGACTCCGGCTGTTGATGGTGCTTATCAAATTGAAAAAACCAAGCTTCTGGTCGCATTCTTAGACCAACCGATGGATTTTAAAGCCATTGACAATATCAGAACTGAAATTGTTTTTCTCCTCCTTGCCAGTAATAAAACCGAACGATTGATAATTAAAACCAGGCTTATACGACTGCTGATGGAAAAAGATTTTATTGCACTGGTTAAAAAACAATTGAATCGCCGAGAATTCATCGAACAAGTTACCTCTATCGAAACAAAACTATTAGGTTAACCTCTAATTAATGAATTGGATAGTGAGATGCAAGGATTGGCTTATAAACGGATAATCGGAGATGTCTTTGGTGGTATCACTTCCAGTGTTATCGCTCTGCCCTTAGCATTAGCATTTGGCGTCGCTAGTGGAGTCGGTGCCCAAGCTGGGATTTATGGAGCCATTATCCTTGGTTTTGTTGCGGCAATAGCAGGCGGCACCAAAGTACAAATCTCTGGGCCAACAGGTCCGATGACTATTGTTGCGGCATCGACACTAGTTCTTTTTCATGGTGATGTTTCTTTGCTCATGGCGACGGTACTGCTAACCGGATTATTGCAGATACTGCTTGGTATGTTAAAGGTTGGCAAATTCGTCAAGTTTGTCCCTTATCCAGTGATTTCTGGTTTTATGAGTGGCATTGGTCTCATAATTATTTTATTACAAATAAACCCTTTGCTCGGAATTGAAGGGGTTAAGTCACCACTGGAAGCGGTAGCAGCACTTGGTAGTGTCTGGAGTAAGTTGCAACTCGATGCGGTATATGCGAGCCTTATTGCTTTGTTGATAGTGTTTTTCACTCCGAAAAAAATTGCCCGGATAATACCGACACCGTTATTGGCTTTAGTAGTCGTAACGATGATTTCGCAGTTGGCTGGATTTCAGTTGCTAACGATAGGGAATATTCCGAGCGGTCTACCAGAAATAATATTTCCAAGTTTTACCCTCAGCCAAATGTCAATTGTCATTTCTGCGGCGATGAGCCTCGCTATTTTGGGGGCGATTGATAGCCTTCTAACTTCTTTGGTTGCTGATACCTTAACCAAAACGGAGCATAATTCAAATCGTGAACTGATTGGTCAAGGGCTAGGGAATGCGATGACGGCATTTGTAGGTGGTATCCCTGGCGCAGGAGCGACAATGCGCACGGTTGTTAATGTTAAATCCGGCGGAACTACACGACTGTCTGGCGCTTTGCATGCACTGATATTATTGGCAATACTGTTAGGCTTGGGAAAGTACGCTGCTATCGTGCCAATGGCAGTATTAGCGGCAATTTTAATAAAAGTTGGTATAGATATTGTCGATTATCGGTTTATAAAAATTATCAAAAAAGCTCCTAGGCACGACCTTGTAATTATGTTCATTGTTTTATTCTTAACGGTATTTGTCGATCTTATTATGGCTGTTGGTGTTGGAGTTGTCCTTGCGTCAGTGCTCCTTACGGTGCGGATGACAAAACAGGTAAGTTCGTCGGTAAACGATCTAGAAGTTTCTGTGCGCGACATCAAGGGTTGTGAAAAACTCAATTACGATAAGAGTTTTCATGTGCGAGTTGTAGATATTGACGGCCCTTTTTTCTTTGGTTCCACATCGTGCTTAGTTGGTCAGGTTGGTGCCATGCTGGAAACCAAAATTGTTATTTTTAATTGTCTTAAAGTGCCATTCCTTGATCTGTCGGCATTTTTTGCTTTGTGTGAAATTCTCTTGAAATTAAAAGAAAATGGCATCACTCCATTTATCGTAGTTAGCGAAGAGATAAAGAAAAAACTCTTACGTTTAGAAATATTTTCCATAGTTCCAGAAACTCACATCTATTTGTCTTTTGATCGTGCTGTTGAGCACTCAAAAGATTTGGTTTGCGCAAATAAATTGTGAAACTAGTGCGTGGATTGAAGCATTGTTTTCATGCCCAACTGTGTTAGAATTGCCGAAATTTTAATTATGGAGGCGATGTGAATG